>JAPLOJ010000245.1 GCA_026400795.1 Alphaproteobacteria bacterium | reverse complement strand
GGCTGAAGGCATCAGACAGGATCGGCGCGTAAGGCGCGCGCCGCGCGATATTGCCGCTGGCGGCGAGCGCACCCAGCGTATTGCCATGATAGGATTGCCGCCGTGCGATGAAGCGCGTGCGTTGTGGTTCGCCCGCTTCCAGAAAGTATTGCCGCGCGATTTTAAGGGCGGCTTCCATCCCCTCACTGCCTGAGGAAACAAAATAGGCATGGGTCAGCCCGCCTGGCTTATGGCCGACCAGCACTTCAGCCAGCTTCTCAGCACTGCCGGCACTGAACAGGGCGGTATGCGCGTAGCAGAGGCGATCAATCTGCGCCTTCATCGCAGAAACCACATGCGGATGGCCATGCCCAAGGCAGGCCACCGCGGCGCCGCCGGAGCCATCAATCACATCATGCCCGGTGGAATCGCGCAGCCAAATCCCTTGGCCGGAAACAGCAATGGGCGGGTCCTTCAACAGGTTGCGATGGACGATATGGGACATGGCGCGGGCTCCTTCGCTAATATCCTGCCGCGTTATGCCCCGCAGGGCTAGAAGCTAATTTTAGGGCGTCAGCAGTCCAACCACCGCGCCGGTCATGCAGCAGGCGATGGAAGCCGAAACCAGGGATGGAAGGCCCAGCCGCAGAATATCCGCGCGCCGTTCCGGGCACATGCCCGCCATGCCCGCCACCATGATCCCAACCGACCCGAAATTGGTGAAACCACACAGCGCATAGGTCAGGATCAGCCGCGACCGTTCCGAAAGCCCCGCCCCGCCCGATTGCGCGAGCTCCAGGTAGGACACGAATTCATTCACCACGATCTTCACGCCGAGTGAGGAAGCAACTGTCGCCGCTTCCGCCGCCGGCACGCCCATGGCCCAAGCCACCGGCCAAAGCAGCAGGCCAAGCAGGCGTTGCAAGGTGAAGCCGGTTACAGGTTCCAGCGCCATATTCACCAAAGCGACCAAGGCGACAAAGACAATCAAGGACGCCATGATACCGAGCAGCAGCGAAAGCCCATCCTGTGTGCCGCGCACCAGCGCATCCATGCTGCTATCATAAAGCTTCACGGGCGTATCCGTGTCATAGTCTGGCACGGTGCCGGCGCTTTCTGCCGGCAGCATCAGCAACGCGGCGAGGATCGCGGCGGGGGCGGAAATCAAGCTCGCGGTCAGCAATTGCCCGGCCGCATCGGGCACCACAGGCGCGATCATCAGCGCGTAAACCACCAGCGTATTGCCGCTTATGGTGGCAAGCCCCGCGGTCATCACCACGAAAAGCTCAGCGCGCGTCATGCGCGAAAGCCAGGCGCGGATCATGAGTGGCGCTTCCACCATGCCGACAAAGACATTCGCCGCAACACCAAAGCCCGCCGCGCCGCCAATGCCGAAAAGACGTTGCAGCACTGCCGCCATCACGCGCACAATCGCGGGCAAGATGCCCCAATGATAGAACAGCGCGGATAGCGCGCCGACCACCAACACCAAGGGCAAAGCCTGGAAGAACAGGATGAAGGAAGCGCCGGGGCGCAATTCCTGAAAGGGCAAAGCGCCGCCGCCCAAATAGCCAAAGACCAGTGATGTGCCGGCCTGGGTTGCGACGGCCAGCGCATTCACCGCGTCGCCCAAATAGGAGAAACCCGCGCGCAGCGGTGCGATATGCAACAACGCCGCGCCCAATAGGATTTGTAGCGCCAAGCCCATCACTACAACCCGTGCTGAGACACCGCGCCTGAACCCACCCAAAGCCCAGGCCAATACACAAAGCGCCAGCAAGCCGAAGCCTGATTGGGCTTGCAGCGCGGTCATGTTGGCAGGATGGGTGTGGGCGGGTCGTCCAATTCCAAATCGGCGATGCGCTGGCCGCCGCGCTTGATGGCAGCGGCCGATATCTCGATCTGGTCTATATCCTTCTGCGCCTGGATGAAATGCTTGCGCAGGCCGTCGGTACGTTCTTCCAGCCGGCCAACATCGGCCAGCATTCGGTCCACTTCTCGCCGGATGCGCCCGGCTTCCGTGCGAAGTCGCACGTCACGCATCAAGGCGCGCATGGTGCCAAGCACCGCCCATAAGGTGGTGGGGGAAACAATATAAACCCCACGCCGCGTGGCATCTGAAACAAGCGACACAAGCGAGGTATGCAGTTCCGCGTAAATCGCCTCAGACGGCACAAAGATTAGCGCGCCTTCGGCGGTTTCCCCGGGGATGATATAGCGTTCCGCAACATCCTTGATGTGCTTCTGCACATCGGCCGAGAATTGCCGCAGGCGCTGGTTGCGCGCCGTATCATCGGTTGCTTCGCGCAAGGCAAGCCAGGATTCCAGCGGAAATTTCGAATCAATCGCAATCGGCCCGGGTGGGTTTGGCAGATGGATCAGGCAATCCGCGCGCTTGCCATTCGAAAGTGTTGCTTGCAGCGTAAAGGCATCAGACGGCAGCCGATCCGCGATGATTTGTTCCATTTGGCTTTCGCCAAAGGCGCCACGCGCCTGCTTATTGCCCAAAATACCGGTCAGCGTATTCACCTGGGAACCCAGCGCTTCGATATTGCTGCGCGCGGCGTCAATCACCGCAAGCCTTTCCTTGATTTCGCTTGAAGTCACGCCCAGGCTGGTGGTCATGCGTTCGGTTTGACTGGTGAGTGCGACGGAAAGCGTTTCATTCTGGCTTTTTATCGCTTCTGTCAATGTGCGTTCAGATTGCGCCAGCCTATCCGCCATGGCCGCTTCCTGTGCGGCGATGCGCCCGATTTGTTCCTGCACGGCGCCATTCAGCACGCGGGTTTGGTCCATCACCACGCTATTGACGCGATCAGCAATGTCACCTTCCAGGGACACGACGCGCTCAGCCTGGCGTTCCTGCGCAGCAGCCAAAGCGGAAAGCTGCCCAAGCACCATGCCCGCCAGCGGATCAGGCGCGGGGCGTCGCAGTAGCAGCACCAGGGCAATCAGCAGGGCCGCCAAAAGAATGGCCAGCGGCAGAACCGCATCGGGTGGTAGCCAGTGTGGTAGAGTCCAATTCTGCATGCGGTCAGTATATCAGCTTCAATGCCTGAAATGCCGCATGCCGGTGAAAACCATTGCAAGCCCTGCCTTATCGGCGGCTTCAATCACCTCATGATCACGGATTGAGCCACCTGGCTGGATAATGGCGGTAGCACCGGCGGAGGCTGCGATTTCCAGCCCATCGGCAAAGGGAAAAAACGCATCGGATGCCACCACGGAACCCTTGGCCAAAGGTTCAGACAACCCTGCCGCCTTGGCCGCGGCTTCGCTTTTCCAGGCGGCGATGCGGCTGCTTTCGGCACGGTTCATCTGCCCCGCGCCAATGCCAACCGTGGCCAGACCCTTGGCATAGACAATGGCGTTGGATTTCACATGCTTGCAGACGCAGAAGGCAAACAGCAGATCGGCCATCTCGGCTGCCGTTGGCGCGCGCTTCGTCACACATTTCAACGTGGCTTCCGTCACGCGCCCGGCATCGCGCGATTGCGCCAGAAAGCCGCCGGCCACGGAACGGAACATCATCCCAGGCGCGGCAGGATCAGGCAGGCCGCCCGTCAGCAGCAGGCGCAGATTCTTCTTCTTGGCAAAAACGGCGAGTGCCGCTTCATCCGCTTCCGGCGCAATCACCACTTCGGTGAAAATTGCCGTGATGCGTTCCGCCGCCGCCGCATCAAGCTTGCGATTGGCGGCGACAATCCCGCCGAAAGCCGAAACCGGATCACACAACAAAGCGCGGTCCCACGCACTCGCCAAATCGTGGGCCATCGCCACGCCGCAAGGATTGGCGTGCTTCACAATCACAATCGCCGGATCCGCGAATTCCGCGAGTGCTTCAAACGCTGCATCGGTATCGTTCAGGTTGTTATAGGAAAGCTCCTTCCCCTGAATCTGCCGCGCGGTGGCAATGCCGGGGCGCGCGCTGCCATCCAGATAGAACGCTGCCGATTGATGCGGGTTTTCGCCGTAGCGCAATGTTTGGCGCAGTGAACCCGTGAAGCTCAAACGCTCAGGAAACGCCTGCCCTTCCTGCCCTGCGAACCAGCCGGAAATCGCGGCGTCATAAGCGGCCGTGCGCGCGTAAGCTGCGGCCGCCAGGCGCCGACGCGTGGCAATCCTGGTGCCGCCCGCTTCCGCGATTTCCGCCTGTATTTCGGCAAAATGCGCGGGTTCCGTCAGCACCGCGACATGGGCGTGATTCTTGGCAGCACTGCGGATCATCGCCGGGCCGCCGATATCTATATTTTCGATGCAATCATCAAAAGCGGCACCTTTCGCGACCGTTGCCTCAAACGGGTAGAGGTTCACCGCCACCAGATCAATCGGCGCAATCCCATGCGCTTCCATTTGCGCCAGATGCTCGGCCAGATCGCGCCGGCCCAGAATGCCGCCATGCACTTGCGGCACGAGCGTTTTCACGCGCCCATCCAGAATCTCGGGAAAGCCAGTATGGTCTGACACATCCTTCACGGGCACGCCGGCATCGCGCAGCGCCTTGGCAGTGCCGCCGGTGGAAAGGATCTCCACCCCGCGCGCCGCCAGGAAACGGCCAAATTCAATCAGCCCGGTTTTGTCGGAAACGGATAGCAGCGCGCGGCGCGGCGCGATCACATCAGTCATGGCGGGAATCCGTAGAAGCAATGCCCCGCGCCATACGCCCGGCAGGTGGGGGGATCAACCCTGACCGGCCTCGTCAACGGGAAGGAAGGGGTTGGTCATGTCGCGGTTCTTTCGGATGTGGGCGGCAAGCGACGCAATAGCCAAAGCATGATAGCCATGGCCGGCAGCGCGGCGAAGGTGGTCAGCACGAAAAACCACGGCCAGCCCAGGCCTTCCGCCAGCACCCCCGATGTCGCGCCCAAAGTGCGCAAGGGCACTGCCGCCAGCGATGACAGCAGCGCATATTGCGTGGCGGTGAAGCTGCGGCTGGTCAGCATGCCAAGGTAGGAAAGAAACGCTGCATCCGCGAGGCCATCGGTGAAATTCTCCACCCCCACCTGCGCGAACAGCATGCGGATATCATGCCCAGCAAAGGCAAGCGCGACATACATAAGGTTGGAGAGCATTTGCGTGATCCCGGTCAGGATCAAGGCGCGCCCGGTGCCGAGCTTCGCCACCAGCCAACCGCCAGCAAGCGCGCCGGCAAGCGTCGCGACAAGGCCAAAGACAGAAGAAACACTCGCCACTTCCAGGCGTGTAAAACCAAGCTGACGGTAAAACGGCGCGGTCATGATGCCGGCCAAAGCCTCGCCCAGCTTGAACAAAGCGATGAAGGCCAGGATGGCGAACCAATAGCGCCGGCGCATGAAATCCGCGAAGGGATCAATCACCGCATAGCGCAGCCGCGCCGCCCAGCCTTGCGGCGCAGCACCCCCCTGGCGCGTGGGCTCGGCGGCAAAAAGCACAGCAATAACGCCAAACCCGACCATCGCCGCGCAGCCGGCCAAGGCGAAGGCCCAGCCGGCGAATTCCACCATGGTCAGCGCGCCCGCAGTGGCTGCCAGCAAAGCGCCGCGATAGCCCCAGACATAGCAGGCAAGGCAATAGCCTTGATCGGCTTCGTCCAGGCTTTCGATGCGAAAGGCGTCAATCACAATATCCTGGCTGGCGGAAAGAAACGCGACCAGGACCGCCACCGCCACTGTCACGCTGACATCCAGCGCCGGGTTGGTCTGACCAAGCGCGATAATGGCGCCAATCAGCGGGATCTGGATGGAAAGCAGCCAGCCACGCCGGCGCCCGAGCGCGCGGAAGAAGGGCGGCGGGCTATGGTCTATCAGTGGCGACCAGAGGAATTTCAGCGAATAGGAAAGCCCGATCAGCGCCGTGAAGCCGATGGCGGCAAGCGAAAGGTTCGATTCTGCCAGCCATTGCCTGAGCGTGAAGGCGGAAAGCGGCAGCGGCACGCCTGCGGCAAAACCAAGCGCCAGCAGCACAAGGAAGCGCTTGTCGCGCCAACGGGGAAGCGAATCGGCCATGGCCTGAAACTGACAGAAGCGGCGCCCGGCTGCCACCACCCATGACTTGCCCGCGCGGCAAAGGCCAGCGCAATATCCCCCACACGAATGCGGAGGGCAGCGGCATGAATACCATCGCCAAGGCGAAGGGCCTTTTGGTGGAACCCGGCAAAACCTGGGACTCGATCGCGGCAGAACCCATGACGCTTTCCGGGGTTTTGACGAGTTATGTGCTGCCCTTGGCGGCGATTCCTTCCATTGGCAGCGCCATTGGCACTTTCCTAAGCGGGAACCTGCCCAATGTTCCCGAATTGCTGATCAGCTACGTCATTGCGGTGGTGAGTGTGCTGATCATGGGCAAGATCATGCCGCCCTTGGCCGCGCGCTTTGGCGCCGCGCCGGATGGCAATGCGGGGATGAAGCTTGCTGCCTTCGCGCCCACCGGCGCTTGGGTGGGCGGCTTGGCGTTGATGGTGCCTTCTGTTGGTGGGCTGCTCGCGCTGGTGGGGGCGCTTTACACGTTGTTCCTGTTTTATGATGGCGCGCAGCGACTATTTCCGGTGGAGCCGGTGAAGGCGCGAATGTTAGGCTTTGCGGCGGTATTGGCCTCGATCCTGTTGAATATGCTGATCGGTCTGGCGGTAGGCATCCTGTTCGCCTGATCGCCCGCCCTTCCCGCTGCGCTGAGGCCCCCCCATATCGGGCTGGAGAAGTCAGGGATTTGGGCCATGTTAGTGACAGTTTTTGGCGGCGGCGGCTTTATCGGCCGCCATATCGTGCAGCGCCTGGCAGCAGCCGGCCATAGAATCCGGATTGCGGGGCGCGATACGGAACGCGCCGCGCGGCTTTGCACCATGGGCGGAGTCGGGCAGATCACGCCCGTTGCGGCCTCGATCACCGATGAGGCTTCGTCAGCCCGCGCGGTGGCGGGGACGGATATCGTCATCAATCTGGTCGGCATTCTGTTCGAAAGCCGGGCGGGGGATTTCCAACGCATTCAGGCCGAAGGCGCGGGGCGCGTCGCGCGGTTGGCCGCCGCTGCCGGGGCCAAGCATTTCCTGCATCTTTCCGCGATTGGCGCCGATGCCGGAAGCCCGAGCCTTTACGCGCAGACCAAGGCGGCGGGGGAAGCGGCAGTGCTGGCCGCTTTTCCCGGTGCCATTATCCTGAGGCCTTCCGTGGTGTTCGGGCCGGATGACCAATTCTTCAACCGCTTCGCGGGGCTTGCCGCCATGCTGCCCTTCATGCCGGTGGTGGCGGGCGAAACACGCTTTCAGCCGGTTTATGTGGGCGATGTGGCGGATGCCGCGATGGCGGCGCTCGCGGACCCGGCGGCGGCGGGAAAGACTTTCGAACTGGGCGGGCCGCGTGTGATGAGCATGCGCCAAGTGCTGCGTTACATCCTGGATGTCACGGGCCGGCGCCGGCCGATGATCGCCCTGCCTGAGGGGTTCGTTCGCCTGCAAGCCCGCCTTGGGGAGTTGCTGCCAACGCCGCCTTTGACGCGCGATCAGCTGATTCTGCTGGGCAAGGATAATGTGGTTTCCCCCAATGCTTTGGGATTTCAGGCACTTGGTATCGAGCCCAAGGCGGTGGAGGCGATTGTGCCGGCCTACCTGGCGCGGTTCCGCCAAGGTGGGCAGCGGGCGGCGACGGCATAAAGACCGAATCGGACTTATTTTAGGGACATAGTAGGTTAAAAGAAAAGCATGGGGTAAGGACTGGACTAATTTAGGTCATAAATTCTGTCCTTATCGCGCAAAAAAGACTCGCTTTGGGAATTGGCTTTGGTTATGGGGCGGTTCTGGGCTCAACCACGACCAAGGACTCCCCCGATGGCCGAGAAAATGCTGCAATTCGTCCGCCTGGCGCAGCACCAGCCGGATAAGCGGGAAGCGACCGACCGCCGCGCCGATTGGAATGAGGTCTATCGCCCCTTCGTCGCGGAAGCGGCTTCCGAGCAGGCATCCCGGTGTTCGCAATGCGGCGTGCCCTTCTGCCAGGTGCATTGCCCACTGAATAACAACATCCCGGATTGGCTGAAGCTGACCGCGGAGGGCCGGCTTGAAGAAGCCTATGAGATCGCCTCGGCCACCAACAACTTCCCGGAGATTTGCGGCCGCGTCTGCCCTCAGGATCGGCTGTGCGAAGGCAATTGCGTGATCGAAAAGGGGTTTGAGGCGGTCACCATCGGTGCGGTGGAAAAATACATCACGGATACGGCGTGGGAGAATGGCTGGGTGAAGCCGCCGAAGCCCGTGCGCGAAAGGCCTGAGAGCATCGGCATTATCGGCGCCGGCCCCGCCGGTATGGCGGCCGCTGAACGGCTGCGCGTGCTGGGCTTTCAAGTGACGATTTATGATCGGCATGACCGCGCCGGCGGGCTGATGATCTACGGCATTCCGAATTTCAAGCTGGAAAAGGATGTGGTGGTGCGGCGCTGGCACCAATATGCAGAAGGCGGCATTGAATTCCGGCTGAATTGCGCGGTGGGGCGCGATATCTCGCTGGCTGAGCTGCACCGGAAGCATGCCGCGGTGCTGATTGCAACCGGGGTCTATAAGGCGCGCGATATTGCTGCCCCCGGCGCTGATCTGCCCGGCGTGGTGGCAGCGCTGGATTACCTGATTGCGTCCAACCGCAAGGGCTTGGGTGATGCCGTGCCGGAATTCGATTCTGGCGCGCTGAATGCCGAAGGCCGCCATGTGGTGGTGATTGGTGGTGGCGATACCGCGATGGATTGCGTGCGCACCGCAACGCGGCAGGGTGCCGCTTCCGTCACCTGTCTTTATCGCCGTGACAAGGCGAATATGCCGGGTTCCATGCGGGAAGTGTACAATGCCGAAGAAGAAGGCGTGCGCTTTGAATGGCTGGCCGCGCCGGACGCTTTTGAAGGCAAGGCGAAGGTTGAAGGCGTGCGCGCCGTGCGGATGCATCTTGGTCTGCCGGATGCGACGGGCCGGCAGCAGGTGGAAGCCATTGCGGGCAGTGATTTCACCCTGAAGGCCGATCTGGTGATCAAGGCGCTTGGCTTTGACCCAGAAGATTTGCCAATGGCGTTTGAAGAACCAGCGCTTTCCGTCACGCGCTGGGGCACACTGAAGGTGGACCATCGTAGCATGATGACCGCGCTGCCGGGCGTTTTCGCCGCGGGCGATATCGTGCGCGGTGCGTCCCTTGTTGTGTGGGGCATTCGCGATGGGCGCGATGTGGCGGAACAGATTGCAGCATTTGTTGAGAAAGGGAGCACGGCGCTGGCCGTGGCAGCGGAATGATGCGTCGTTTGATCCTTGCTCTGCTGTTGTTGGCCGCGCCTGCAGCCGCTCAACACGCGAATACTCCGGATGAGACGCTTGTTGCGGCCCGTGAATTAGTGACGGCGATGCGCACCGAATCCCAGATGAACGCCACGATTGATGCGCTGCGCGGCTATATGGTTCATTCATTCGTCACCGCTGCGCCGCGGCTTGGCGAAGCCAAGGCGCGTGAATTGGTGGATGAATTCATCATGCCTGAGTTTCGCGCTAGCACCGGCGAATTCCGCGAAATCTTCGCCGGGCTCTATGCTCAGCGCCTGACAGTTGCGGAAATGCGCGAATTGGCGCGCTTCCATCAATCACCGCTTGGTCAACGCATGCTTGAAGTCACGCCTGAGATCACGGCGGCAATTGTGCCGATTTCCACCGCATGGGGGCAGCGCGTAGTCCAGCAGGCGCTGACCAAACATCGTGACGCTCTCCGTCAACGCGGCCTGCCGCTTTAGGCTTAAGGATCAAAGCCATGTTGAATGACGAAGCCTTTGTGTCGGCGTATAAGGCTGGCGCAGCGCGCCTGACCACCGAAGCGCATCTTGACCTGACCGAACATGATGCCTGCGGCGTTGGCCTGGTGGCCGCGCTTGATGGCAAGCCGCGGCGGGAAGTAGTGCAGGCCGGCATTGATGCTTTGCGCGCCGTTTGGCATCGCGGCGCCGTGGATGCAGATGGCAAGACCGGCGATGGTGCGGGCATTCATATCGAAATCCCGCAGGATTTCTTCGCCGCGGTCGTGGAACGCGGTGGCGATAGGCTCCGCCCCGGGCGCATTGCGGTGGGGCAGGTGTTTTTGCCGAAATCCGATCTGGGCGCGCAGGAGCGCTGCCGGCAGATTGTGGAAACCGAAATTCTCAATGCCGGCTATGCCATTTATGGCTGGCGGCAAGTGCCGATCAATGTCGCCTGCATCGGCGAAAAGGCCAATGCCACGCGGCCCGAGATTGAACAAATCCTGATCCATGATCCGGAACAACGCGACATAGCCACCATTGAACGCGATATGTATGTGATCCGTCGGCGGATCGAAAAGCAGGCCATCGCGGCGCAGATTGCGGAGCTTTATCTCTGCTCACTCTCTGCCCGGTCCATCATCTATAAGGGCATGTTCCTGGCGGAAGCGCTGACAGAATTCTATCCGGATTTGCTGGATGAGCGTTTCGTCAGCCGCTTTGCCATTTACCATCAGCGCTATTCTACCAATACCTTCCCCACCTGGCGCCTGGCACAGCCTTTCCGCACGCTGGCGCATAATGGCGAAATCAATACGCTGCATGGCAATGTGAATTGGATGAAGTCGCACGAGACGCGGCTATCGCATCCTTTGCTTGATCCTTTCATGGATGATCTGAAGCCCGTGGTGCAGGCGGGTGGTTCTGATACCGCGACACTTGATAACGTGTTTGAATTGCTGGTGCGCGCCGGGCGTGATGCGCCCATGGCCAAGGCGCTGCTGATACCCGAAAGCCTGGGCAATAACGCCACCATGCCGCAGGCGCATCGTGACCTGGTTCTTTATTGCAATGCCGTCATTGAGCCCTGGGATGGCCCGGCGGCGATTTGCGCGACCGATGGGCGCTGGGTGGTGGCAGGGCTGGATCGCAATGGCCTGCGCCCTTTGCGCTACAGCGTCACTTCGGATGGCATGCTGATTGTGGGCTCCGAGACCGGCATGGTGAAGCTTGCCGAAGACCGCATCATTCAAAAGGGCCGTGTTGGTCCTGGCCAATCCATCGGCGTTGATCTGGATGAGGGGCGGTTTTTCGAAGATACGGCGCTGAAGGATCTGATTTCTGCCCGCAAACCCTTCGGCCAATGGACTGAACGCACCACGCGCATTGATGAGATTGTGAAGGCCGAAGCGGATGAACGCGCTAATCTGACCGGCGAGGATTTGCGTCGGCGTCAGCTTTCCGTTGGTTATACCTTGGAAGAATTGGAATCCATCCTGCACCCCATGGTGGAAGACGCCAATGAGGCGGTGGGGTCCATGGGGGATGACACGCCGATTGCGGTGCTGTCTGAACAGTATCGCGGCCTGCATCATTATTTCCGCCAAGCCTTCAGCCAGGTAACCAATCCACCGATTGACAGCCTGCGTGAGACGC
>JAPLOJ010000415.1 GCA_026400795.1 Alphaproteobacteria bacterium | reverse complement strand
TAATCTGGAAGACCCCTTCCGGCTTTATCGCTGCCACACCATCATGAATTGCACGCGCACCTGCCCCAAGGGGCTGAACCCCGCGCAGGCAATTGGTGAAATCAAGAAGCTGATGGTGGAACGCCAGGGCTGAAGAACCTGAGGGACGCTCGGGCAGCACTTTGCCGAGCGTCCCTTCACAGGGCGGATTTGTGTCACGCCGCGCGCTGCCCCCTGGACAAGCCAGGGCTCGGGATTGCAGGAAATCCCCATGGTAACCCCCATCACCTTTGCTGCCCCGCATGCCTTACTCGGCGCCCGCCCGCATGACCGGAGTGCCGCGTTTTGCGTGGCTGGCGTGCCGCTTGATATCGGCACCACAAATCGCGCCGGCGCGCGCGATGGCCCGCGCGCCATTCGCGCCGCCGCACGCATGCTGACCGATGGGCGGCATCCGATCAGCGGCGCCAAGCCAGCCGCGCTTGATCTTTCTGATCTTGGGGAATTCGATATCGCGCTTGGCGATATGGAAAAAAGTCTGGCGCTGATTGAAGAACAGGCGACGGGCCTTGCCCATCTGGTGGCCTTTGGTGGGGAGCACAGCATCACGCTTGCGCTGTTGCGGGCGCTGAAAAAGCGGATCGGCGTGCCGCTTGGCCTGCTGCATATTGATGCGCATATGGACGCGGGTGAGGATAATTTCGGCCAAAGCTTCGCCCATGGCACGGTGTTTTGGCATGCCCTCAATGAAGGGCTGGTGGAACCGCGCCGCATGGTGCAGGTCGGCATTCGCGCCCCCGCCTGGCCGGAAAACTACGCATGGACCCGCGAACAGGGTGCGACCATTCTCTCAGCGCAGGATGTACATCAGACGCCGATCGCATCGGTCATTGCGCAAATACGCGATGTGCTGGGGACAGGCCCGTGTTACCTTTCCTTCGATATTGACGGGCTTGATCCCGCCTTCGCGCCTGGCACCGGCACGCCCGAGATTGGCGGGCTGGCAAGCTGGCAGGCCCAGGCCATTCTGCGCGGCATGGCGGGCGTGGATTTTCGCGGCGCGGATTTTGTGGAAGTGGCGCCGGCCTATGATGTCTCGGAAATCACGGCATTGGCTGCGGCCACCATGGCCTGGGAGTATTTGTGCCTTTTCGCCAAGCGGAAGTGATCCTACGGCAAAGGTACGCTGGGCGCCTTAAGCGCCAGCATCGCCAAAACAAGCTGTGAGGAAATCCTTGCCATCCGCAAGACGATTGGGTTATTTTTTTGACATGCGGATCTACGTTATTTCCACTTTGTTTCTGCTTGTCGCTTGCGGATCAACCGGTCCGGTTGAAGTTGGGCCTGGTCGCTATCGGATTCTTAACGAAAGCCCCTGGTCTTATCGACATGCTGAGGCGCAAATCATACGAGAAGCCAACGAATTTTGTGCTGCTCGCGACGGCCGAGCCGATATTCAGATGGGGCGCGGCGTCTACTCTCAAGGCGTGGCTTCAGCTGAATTTATTTGCCGCTAGGAGACAGCGTCCGTTACTTCGCCCGACGAAGACACCCGAATTGGGTAATCTGAATTACTTCGCTGGCGGAGCTCTTGTCACATGACCGCGCCATAGGTTGCGGCATTGGCTTTTGGCGCCCTGCCCGACATTTGTTAATAATAGCCCCTGGCGTAACGCGGTAAACCCGCGTTAGGCTTCTCCCTAAGAACTTCCGGGAGGCTACAATGAACCACCCTACCAAAACCCTGCTGGCCGCGCTGATTGCGCTGCCTTTCGCCATCGGCACGCCAAGCGCGCAGACGCTGACGGTCGGCCTCGGCGCGCCGGTCACCACCATTGACCCGCATTTCCACAATGTCGGGCCGAATAATGCGCTGACCAATCATATTTTTGACCGCCTGGTGGACCGTGATGGGCAATCACGCCCATCGCCGCAGCTTGCGGAATCCTGGCGCGTGCTGACCGAAACATCTTGGGAATTCAAGCTGCGCAAGGGCGTCACCTGGCATGATGGCAAGCCCTTCACGGCCGATGATGTGGTCTTCACCTTCGCGCGCGTGCAGGCCGGCATCCCGAATAGCCCGGGTGGCTTTGGCGGTTTTCTGCGCGCCATCACCAAGGTGGAAACGCCCGACGCGCATACACTGATCCTGCATACCAGCGCGCCGCATCCGCTGATGCCGCTTGATCTGGCTTCGGTTTGCATCATCGCGCGCCACGGGGGATCGCGTGGAACTCGCGCGCTATGATGGCTATTGGGGTGAGAAGGAGCCCTGGGCGCGGTCCAATCAGCGCTTTTTGCTGAATGATGCGTCGCGCACCGCGGCCCTGCTGGCTGGCGATGTGGACATCATTGAACAAATCCCAACCAGCGATCTGGTGCGGCTCCGGCGTGATCCGCGCGTGACAGTCACCGAAATCCCGAGCCTCCGCACCGTCTATATGGCCCCGGATTATTCGCGCGATGGCGGCACGCCGCTGATCACGGATAATAACGGCACACCCTTGCCGGTGAACCCCTGGAAGGATGTGCGCGTCAGGCGCGCGCTTTCCATGGCGATCAACCGCGATGCGCTGGTGGACCGCGTGATGGAAGGGGCGGCCACCGCTACCGCGCAATGGCTGCCGGAAGGCACTTTTGGCTATAATCCTGCCGTGAAGCCTCGGCGCTTTGACCCCGATGGCGCCAAGCGGCTTTTGGCCGAAGCGGGCTATCCGGATGGCTTCCGCATCACGCTGCATACGCCCAATGACCGCTGGCCGAATGATGCGCGGCTGGCGCAGGCTGTCGCGCAGATGTGGACGCGGATTGGCATTCGCACCGCGGTGGATGCCGCGCCCTGGACTGCCTTTGTGCCGCGCCGTGCGCGCATTGAATATGGCATGCAGATCGGCGCCTGGGGTAGTTCCACCGGGGAGGCTTCGAACTTTCTGGTCAATACGGTCGCGACGCATGATAGGCAGCGCCTGACAGGCGCCAACAACAATGCTCGGTTTTCAAGCCCGGTCTTCGATGCCTTTGCCGCGCGCGGTTCGGCCACGCTGGATGATGCAGCGCGGGAGAAGATTTGGCACGAAGCCATCGCCCGTTACGCCGATGAAGAACCGCTGATCCAATTGGTGCAATATCTGAACACCTGGGGTTTGCGGAAGGGGCTGCGCCACGAACCGCGCATGGATGAAAGAACGCTGGCGATGGGGGTGCGGCCGGCGCCCTGATAAGGGCGCATGCCTTATTCGGCGGCTTCCGCCACTTCCAGATGGGCAGCGCCATTTTTCCTGACGCGCGCCCATTGCTGTGCCCCGGGGCGGCAGCGATCGGCGAATAGGGTGCTGCCCGGCGCCGTCACTTCAAGCTTGCTATGAACGCGGCAGATGATCTGCGTGCCGCGCGATGCCGAGGCGCCATGCCAGCGCAGCACCGCGCGGCCCCAATCGCCATGATTTTCATAATGCCGCACCAGGTAGCGCGCGGCCCAATCCGCGGCTCGCGGCGGGTCCAGCGGCCAATCCTCTCCACGCGCGACATGCACGCCGGCATTGATCTGGAAGCACCCGGCCATGCCGCGCGTGCCAGCGGAAGTAAGCAGTCGACGCGCTTCTTCACGGGTCGCCGGGAAATAGGCGCGGCCACGCAGATTGAGCGCATAGGCATGCAGCCCGCTTTCATTCAGCGCGATGGCAGTCAACAGCCCTTCCGGCACGCCATGCGTGATTTCGGCTTGGCGCGCGGCAACAAGGCAGGCTGACCGCGGTGAGGAAGCCTCACGCAAAGCCGCATCGGGCACCTGGGTAACGGGGGCGGGGATTTCGGCGCAGGCGACGCCAAGAAAGCTGAAAACCAGCACAAGCAGCATGGCCGAGGCGCGGCGCTCTTTGCTGAGAGAAAGGCTGAAGGCCGCAAGGGCCGAATACCCGGAGGAACGAAACCCTGGGGGGCGGGCGCTCCGCAGCAAAGCACGCTGGAGAACCACGCCACATCGCCGGCCCGGGGGTGCCGACGAAGCCTTGGCGGTCGTCATAGCGATTCCGATAGTCGAACCGGGAACGAAAGGCAAATAAAAAAACCAATTAACCAGAAAGGGCGCGGAGAGCGTGAATTAAGGCGATAATGAGGCATAATAATCAATATAAAAATAGGACCGTAATTTGCCTATTTTTTACCTTGCATTGATTTTTACTATTCGGTTTTTCTGTAATTCTACAAAAAACCGGGCGCCAACGCTCGGGCGCCCGGTGAATTCTATATCAGCCCATCCTGATGTTTGGCGCCGGCTGACCTTCAATCACCACATTCACGCAAGCGGGCTTGCCGGAAGCGAAGGCGCGTTCCAGCGCGGGCGCGATGTCTTCCGCGCGCGTCACATATTCGCCGTGTCCTCCAAGGGCCACCGCCACCAAATCATACCGCGTGCCGGGGGCCAATTCGCAGCCATGGGTGCGGTTGGCGCCGTAATCGCGCTTCTGGATTTCATATTCGGCATTCCAGCGGGAATCATTGCCGACAATCGCAACGAAGGGCAGCTTGTGGCGGCACGCGGTGTCAAACTCTGCCATGTGAAAGCCGAAAGTGCCGTCGCCCAAAACGGCCATAATGCGTGCGTCCGGCTTCGCGGCGCGTGCTGCCATGGCGAAGGGGATGGAAGGGCCAATGGCGCCAGCGAGACCATTGATGATCCGCGTTGGCGCGGCAAGGATCGCTTGCGCCCATTGGCCGATTTCACCGCCATCGCTGATCAGGACGGAATCTGCGCCTTGTTCAAGAAAGGGCTTGGCCGCCTGAAACAGCGTTGCGGGATGGATCGGGCCCCCTGTTGCGCCCACCAAATCCGCCCAAGCGGGCGGGCGGAAGGCCAAGGCTATGCTGATACGCTCGGCCCAGGCCTGATTGGCATGGGATTGCATGGCGCGGGTCAGCGCCTCGGTCGCCTCGGCGGCACTTGCTATAGCCGCCAGCGCAATCCGCCCTGGCAAGGCATGCGCACCACGCGCGATCACGCCAGCATCAGGGTCAATCTGGATGAAGCGCGCCTCGGCCGAAATCACTGGCGCGCGACCAAAACGAAGCGAAAAATCAAGCGCCTTACCAACCAACACCACCAAATCGGCCTCAGCCAACACCCCGGCATAGGCACCAAGCGAAGGATCATTCAGCCCGCGTGGGCTTTCCATCGGAATCACAGGCAGGCCGGCGGCGGCGCTGAGCGCGGCCAGCAGCGGCTTGCCGCGTGGGCTACACAAAGCAGGCGGCGCCAGCATGATCGGCCGCGCTGCCGCCGCGATCATCCCCGCAATCGCCTGGGCCGAGGCGACGCCCAACGGCATGGGCTCGGCTGCAAAGGCCGCCGCAACCTCCGTATAATTAACACTTTGCCTGAATCGCGCATGAATCCAGATCTCGACCGGTTGCAGAGTTACCCGTTTCAGAAGCTGAGCGCGCTGCTGGAAGGCGTCAGGCCCAATCCGCAACTCAAACCCGTCAGCCTTTACATCGGTGAACCCAAGCACCCGACGCCGCAGTTCATTCGTCAGGC
>JAPLOJ010000013.1 GCA_026400795.1 Alphaproteobacteria bacterium | reverse complement strand
TGCCGATCATGCTGATCAGAAGCGCAATCGCCAAACGCGTCCAGGCAGCGCGGCCATCCAAGCGGCTGTCACGCATCATGATGGCGTCGCTTCATTCTGGGTTTCCTCGGCAAGATTTTTGTGAAGGCTGGCAGCTTTGATGGCCACGCGCCAGCCCTTACTTGCCCCCCGGTGCCCAGCGATAGGCGCGGCTTGTGGCTTCACCCATCAGCATGGCGCGATCACTATCCGAAAGCCGATCAGATTTCAGGAAGGCATCCACACCTTCCGCATAAGTCATCAACTCCACCGCGCGAGTCCAATCCGTACCCCAAAGGCAGCGCTGCATACCAAAGGCATCGAAAATACGCGCCAGCGGTTCCCAGATATCGGCGTAAGGGTATTCACCGCGCGAAAGCGTGCAGGCGCCGGTGATTTTGACAACGATATTGGGGAAAGCCGCCAACGCCAACAGCTTCGGCAATTCATCAAAGCCATTGTCCATCCGCGGCGGCTCGAATGGCTGTTGCAGCCCAAGATGATCAATCACAAGCCGCGTATTCGGATTGCGCCGTGCCAATTCATGCACCTGATCCAGCCTGCCCCAGCAGAGCAAATTGATCGGCAGATCGCGCTTTGCCGCGGTGGCCAGCACGTGATTGATGCCGGGGTCAGCCGGATCTGCCGAAACATCACTACGCATCATGATACGAATGGCAACCGCACCAGGTGTCGCCTGCCAATCCGCGATTGTTTCCGCCACCGCTGGATCATTGGGATCAACCGGCTTCACCAGCGCAAAACGATCCGGATAGGTATTGCGGACAGAAACCGCGTAGCTCGCGTCAAAGCGATACATGGTAAAGGCGGAAACCAGAATCGCGCCATCAACGCCAACGGTATCCATGGCCTTCACCATGTCAGCCCCAGTGACCTCTGGCGGACCATGCAGCACCGCATGCCAGGGGCGGCTGGGGTGGTTGCGTTCATAGGCATGGACCTGGGCGTCAATGATCGGCATGGGCGGTTCCTCGGAGCTTACTTTGGTGGCGTAAGGTTAGGCGGTGCCTGCTGGGCCAGCAAGGCGCGACACTTGGTTGCCAGCGCAATCCGATCTAGCGTGGCGCTCATTCACCCTGATTGAGGAAACACCATGACCCCGCCTGAGAGAATGCGCGCCCTGCTTGCCAAGCCTGATTTCGTCGTCATGCCCGCCGTATGGGATGGGTTGACCGCCAAGCTTGCCGCCGGCGCAGGCTTTGAGACCGCCTTTCTGTCCGGTTCCTGCGTGGCCGCAAGCCGCTTGGGCGGGCCGGATCTGGACCTGATTTCCTTCGCCGAGATGTTTGACAGTTTCAACATGGTGCGCGGTGCGGCGCCGAATACGCTGGTGCTGGCCGATGGCGATCATGGCTATGGCAATGCGATGAATGTGCAGCGCACGGTGCGCGCTTATGGCCGCGCCGGGGCCGCCGCGATCTTGATTGAAGACAAGATCACGCCGCGCGCCCTGACCGCCGCCGGCAAGCCCTGCCTGCCACGCGCAGAAGCGCGCATGAAAATCCGCGCGGCAGTTGAAGCCGCCAAGGAATCCGGCATCCTGATTTTGGCGCGCACCGATTGCCGCCCGACCGCCGGCATTGATGAAGCCGTGGCGCGCATTGAAATGTTTGTCGAAGAGGGCGCAGATATCCTGTTTCTGGATAGCCCCGCCGATGATGATGAAATCCGCCGCGCGGTGGCGGCGGCCAAGGGGCGGCCTTCCTTCGCCGTGCTGTCCCCCGGTGGCGCACGCGCCACACCAACGCGTGATCAGGCAAAGGCGCTCGGCTTTAAGATCGGCACCTACCCGACTGGCATGCTCTCCCCAGCCGCGGCGGGCATGAAGGCAGGGCTTGCCGCTTTGCAGGCCGGGCTTTCGGAAGCAGCCAGCGCGCTGCCCTCGGCGGAATTGCGGGATACGCTTGGTTATGGCGATTACGACGCCAAGGCCAAGGCCTTCATCGCTTCCTGAATCTAGTGGAGGCACTGACCCATGCACTGATTGGGGCTCTGCTGCCGCTGCCGGTGTGGCTTTGGCTGCGCTGGCAGGTAGCGGCTCGATTCAGTGCTTGGGTCGCATTGGATGCAACGCCCTGGCTTGCGGGCTATCTTTTATTCCTTGGTGTAACGGCGCGGCCGCTGCTTTCAGGCGGCGCGGCTGCCGGCGCCTTGATTTTCATCGGTATCGCACAATTCGCCAAACGCGCGACTTTGCGCGATGGCCTGGTGTTCACCGATGGTGGGCTGCTGTGGCAGGTATTTGCCCATCCGCGCTTCTACCTGCCCTTTGTGCCGCGCCCGGTACTGGCGCTGGGTATCGTCGCTGGCATTTCACTGGGCGCCTTTGTGCTGGTGTTGGAACCCGGACTTGATCTTCACGCGATGGCACGCGTGCTGATTCTGCTGATGGGCGTGGCCTTACTCGGCATTACGTTGCGGCCGCTTTTCCTGTTGGGCACCGTACAGATCCAGCGTGATCCTGCACCTGATGCGGCGCGCTTCGGACCCTTGGTTTGTTTTGCATTCCATGCACGCCTGGCAGCGATAGAACGCGCTGCGCGGCAAGCACGCCATGCGCCCGTATCAGCGGTGCTTGAGCTTTCGCATCCGGCACCGCATCTTTTACTGTTGCAACTGGAAAGTTTTTGCGATCCGCGTCGCTTTGGCCTGGCGCAACCCTTGCCGCATAAGGATAGGCTGGCGGGAGCAGCGCTGACGCAGGGGGCCTTGGCGGTATCTGCCTTCGGCGCCAATACCATGCGCACTGAATTCTCCGTGCTGACCGGGCTGGATGATGCGGCGCTGGGGCTTGATCACTTCAACCCGTATTTCCGCTTTGCGCGCAAGCCGATCCAGTCCTTGGCTTGGGTCTTGCGTGGGGCAGGGTATCAAACACTCTGCCTGCATCCCTTCGATCCGCGCTTTTTTGGCCGAGACAAGGTGCTACCCGCGCTTGGCTTTGCGCGTTTTGATGCGGCGGCAGCGTTTCAACAGGCGGAACGCGCGCGGGGTTTGGTTTCCGATGCGGCGATTGCTGAACGGCTCGCGGCTGATCTTGCCGCGGCCACCTCGCCTGGTTTTTGGTATGTGATCAGCGTGGCGGCGCATGGGCCGTGGCAAGGCGATGATCCCGCGCGCGCCTGGGCCGAGTGCATGAAAGCGACCGATGACATGCTGGGCGCGGTGATGCGCGCTGCCCAGGAAAGCACGCGCCCGGTGGTAATTGCCGCTTTTGGTGATCATCGCCCCGCCTTGGCGGAAGCAAAGGGCGGGACCGAGACGGATTACCTGATTTGGCGCAGTGATCGCCCTGGTGAGGGGCGCGCGGAAAAGCTGGACGCCGTTGGCCTGCATCGCGCCATCATGGACGCGATGCAGGGATAATCAGGCTTTATCCCACCGGATCAATCGGCGTAATCGGCGCACCGGCGGCTTCAATCACAGCGCCCGCTTGCAGCAGTAGATCCTCGCGATAGCGGCCAGCGAGTAGTTGCACGCCCACGGGAATACGCCCGACCGTGCCGGTGGTGACCGTGAGGCCGGGCAGGCCCATCAGCGGTAGCCCCACTTGCGTCAGCTGCGCTTCCATAATGCGGCGGAAGGCGGCGGAGCTTTCGACATCTTCCTGATCGCGGAAGGGCAATTCGCCAGAAACCGGCGTGATCGCCATTGGGAAGCGTTCGAAAAACTCCATCCAAAGCCGCAGGAAATAGGACCGCTTTTGCAGCGCATCCATGAAGCCGTTCAGATCGGGATTCGGGCAGAGTTCTTCCATTTGCGCGAAGATGAAGCTTGCATCCGGATCGCCTTCCTGTTGCAACGCGCTATTGAGGCCACGGCGACTTTCCGCGAGCCACAGCATCGCTTGCAATTGCGCGGGTTCGCGCAAGGGGGGTGTATCCGTTTCCTCAATGGTCCAACCGGCGGCTTCCAGGCGCTTCGCGGCATCACGCAAAGCGGCCTGCACTTCGGGCTGCAACTTCATGCCATCGGGCGAGAGGCAAAGTGCCGCGCGCTTCGGCGCAGGCGGGCCTTCCATGGCGGCATCCACCCACCAGGGGTCGCGAATATCGCGCGCGCACATGGCGCCGAAAGCGAGCTTCACATCGGCGATGCTGCGCGCCAGCGGCCCACTGACCGCCATGACCTGCCCACCAACATGACGTTCCGCACCCGAAGCATTCCAGGCTGGAATGCGCCCAAACGTTGGGCGCAACCCGTGAATGCCGCAGGCATAGGCCGGGTAGCGGATGGAACCGCCAATATCCGTGCCGTGACCAATCGCACCAATGCCGGCCATGGTCGCGGCTGCCGCACCGCCTGAAGAACCGCCAGGCGTAATGCTGGGATCGCGTGGGTTTTTCGTGTGCCCATGCAGCGAATTACGCGTGAACCAGCGGAGCGAAAAGGCCGGCGTATTGGTGCGCCCAACAATCACCGCGCCCGCTTTGCGCAAATTGGCGACCACCGGGTTATCCTGCTTCGCAATCAAATCCTTTTGCAGGCGCAAACCATTGGTGGTGGCATAGCCCTGCTGATCCGTATTCACCTTAATGGTGATGGGCACGCCGGCGAGCGGCCCGGCATCTTCGCCACGTGCGATCATGGCATCAATGCGCGCGGCATCGGCCAGGGTTTCTGCCGGCCGATGATCCACCACGGCATTGATCTTCGCATTCACCGCATCAAGCCGCGCCAGCGCATCCTTCGCGGCTTCCGTGGCGGAGACCTGTTTTGACCGAATGCGTGCTGCGAGATCGGTTGCGGTAAGGCGCCAAAGATCGCTCATGGTCACTTCCTTCTTTTGTGCGCCGCCTTAGCCCGGCAGCGCGAGGACATTCTTGCTGATGATATTGCGTTGGATTTCATTCGACCCGCCATAGATGGTGGCAGGCCGCGCCTGAATATAAAGCCCGGTCGGGTTCAGGTTGCGGTTGCCTTCCATGGGGTCCAGCAGACCAGCATTCTCACCACAGATTTCCAGCATGGTATCCGTGATGCGCTGGAACAGCTCAGTCTGAAACACCTTCAGCATGGACACATCGGGGCCCAGCGTTTCACCCCGCCTGACCTTATCCACGAAAACGCCATAAAGCGATTTCAGATCTTCCAGATCAAGCCGCAGCTTGGCGTAGGTATCCTGGAATACCGCATCTTCCCAAACACCCATGCGATCCGCGAGTTGCTTCAGACGCGAAAACGCATAAGCGGAAAGCCGAGGCGATCCCAGATAGATACGCTCAAAAGAAAGCAACGCCTTCGCCATATCCCAGCCGCGATTGGGCGTGCCAACCAGATTGGCCGCGGGCACGCGTACATTATCGAAGAATACCTCACAGAATTCGTCGTGATATTCCAGATTAATGATGGGCTTTACGGTGATGCCGGGCGTATTCATATCCACCAGCAGGAAGGAAATACCTTCCTGCTTCTTCGCATTCTTGTCTGTGCGCACCAGCAGGAAGCACCAATTCGCATCCATGGCGAGTGTGGTCCAAATCTTCTGGCCATTCACCACATAGGTATCGCCATCCAGCACCGCTTCCGTACGCAGCGCCGCCAAATCCGACCCCGCAATGACAATGCCATGGTCATTGGTGCGCGCGCAGCCATGGCGTTCCACTTCCTCGGTGAAAATAATCTGCTTCGCCGGGGAAAGCCCAAGCCCACCAAATTCGCGCGGCCAGCCGGGGCAAAGCCAGCCTTTTTCGGCCAACTTAAAATACCAGGGCTTGTTTTCATCCCAATGCAGGCGCTTCGGTGGATTGCGTAATTCGGCAGGATATTCCGCCTCAATCCAGGCGCGCACATGCAGGCGGAAGGCTTCATCTTCCAGCAGGTTCAGATCTTGTGTTTCGCGAGCTTCAATCATTTCCTCAGCCTCCCGTAAAATTCGGCTTGCGCTTGGCGAAGAAGGCAGCGCGGCCTTCCTTGAAATCTTCGGTTGTGAACAGCGCCGCCTGATAGGTTTGTTCCTGCGCCAAAGCCTCATCCAAGCCATCGGCCAGGATTTGTTTGGTGAAGGCGATGGGGCCAGGCGCTTCGGCTGCCAGGAAGTGCGCTTTTTCCAATGCCATTTCCAAAGCCTTGCCGGCTGGCGCCACGTAATCCACCAGGCCGATACGCTCCGCTTCCGGTGCGGCAATCACCTCATGGAAAAACAGAATGCGCCGCGCGCGGCCCACCCCAACCCGTGCGGGCAGGAAATGCGGCAGGCCCATATCGGACATCAGGCCGATCTTGTGGAAACCAGCGGTGAAGCGCGCATTTTCCGCAGCGACGATGGTATCACAGGCACAGGCCACCGCCATGCCGGCACCCGCCGCCCAGCCTTCCACGGCAGCAACAATGGGCTTGCCGCCCTTGGCCATGAGACGCACGAGCTTATGGGTGCGGCGCATGCGTTCGCGCCCGGCCAAAGTGCTGTCGATATCCATAGAGGAAATATCGCCGCCAGCGCAGAAAGTACCCTCGGCCCCCGTCACCACAATGGCGCGAATGGTAGGATCGCCATGGGCGCGTTCCATCACCTCTTCCATGGCGGTGCGCAGCACTGGCGCGATGGCGTTCTTGCGCGATGGGCAATCAATGGTGACGATCAGCACCGCGCCATCGCGTTCTTCCAGAATGCGCTGACGCAAGGGTTCGGCGGCGGCGCTCATTCCGCATCCTCCGGCGCGAGAGCCATGAAGCGGCGGCGATGCAAAGCGGCGGAGCCGAATTGATTGGCAATCACCATGCCACGGCGCAGATAAAGCCCGACATCATATTCATCCGTATAGCCGATGCCGCCATGCAATTGGATGCATTGGCGCAGCACCATCAACCCGCTTTCGCCAGCGCGCGCCTTGGCTTTGGAAACAGCCGCCTTGCGCGCATCACCTTCCGCACCGGCATCCAAAGCCGCCGCCGCCGCTTCCACTGCGGCGCGCGTCAGCGCAAGATGGATTTTCAAATCCGCCGCGCGATGCTGCAAGGATTGGAAAGTGCCAATGATGCGGCCGAATTGCTGGCGCGTTTTCAGATAGGCCAGCGTCATGTCAAAGGCGCGTTCCATCAGCCCGACCATGGCGCCGGCTGTCATCAAAGCGGCTTCATCAAGTCCGGCATCCAATACAGCGCCCACATCGGCGGCGATTCGCTTGCCGCGCGCAGGATCAGCGCGCAGCGTGCCGAAATACCCGCCATCCATGGTTTTTTCGAGCGTCAAATCAGCGCCCGACGCCGGCACGGCGTAAAGCGCCAGACCAGCACCTTCCCGCACAGGCACCAAAAAGACATCAGCGCCACCCGCTTGCGGGATGAAGACGCGCGGTGCATCGGCGTTACCGAGAACCGCAAGCGTATCGGCGCGTTCCTGCCAGGCGGTGAGCACGACCTGCTTGCCCGCCAGCAAAGGCGCCAGCAGCGATTGATCATCAGCGCCCGCCAGCAGGCGCGCGGAAAGCATGGCAGGGATCAGCGGTTCTGGCGCCAAGCCAGCGGCCAATTCCTCGGTCAGTGCAATGGCTTCCGAAACGCCAAGCCCAGCGCCGCCGGCGGCCTCATCCACGGCAAGCCCGATCCAGCCGAATTCGCCCATCTGGCCGAAGACGCCCTTATCAAAGCCAGGCGCGGCGAAACGCAAGGCGCGCACACGCTTGCTATCGCCACCAGGCGGGGCCACCGCACCCGCGCTGTCGCGGATCATGCGGATGGATTCCGCGCGTTCTTCCAAAACCTCACTCATGCCCGTTTCCTCATTGCCCAAGGGGCATCGTTCTAATTCGTATGCAGCGGTGCGCCACTGGCCGCTTGCATCTGTTCCAGCGTCACGCCTGGCGCCAGATCGCGCACAACAAAACCCTTGCCCTGCACAACATCCAGCACACCGAGATTGGTATAAACGCGGCTCACCGCGCCAGGTGTGGTCAGCGGATAGCTGCAGCGTTCCACAATTTTGTGCCCGCCATCCTTGGTGGTGTGTTCCATCACCACCCAAAGACGCTTGGCACCGGCGCCAAGATCCATCGCTCCACCCACGGCAGGCGCTGAATCATTTTCGCTGGTCGCCCAATTGGCGATATCGCCATTCGCGGCCACTTCAAAGGCGCCAAGCACGCAAAGATCAATATGCCCGCCGCGGATCATGGCGAAGCTATCAGCGTGATGGAAATAAGAACCACCAGGCCGCAGCGTGACCGCCTGCTTGCCGGCATTCACCAGCCAAGGGTCCACCTTATCGGGTGCGGGCGCGGGCCCCATGCCCAGAATGCCGTTTTCTGAATGCAGAATCACTTCACGTTCCAGCGGCACGTAATTCGCGATCATGGTCGGAATGCCGATGCCGAGATTGACGAACCAGCCTTCCGGAATGTCTTCAGCGACACGGGCGGCCATTTGCTTGCGGTCAAAGCCAGTCATGGTTTGATCCCCCTTCTTTCTTGCCTGCTCAAGCCCATGCCGGGCCACGGTCAATGTGCAACACGCGCTTCACGAAAATGCCGGGCGTATGGACATTCTCCGGCACAATCTCACCAAGCTCGCGGATATGGCTGACCTGCGCGATGGTCATATCGGCGGCCATTGCCATCACCGGGTTGAAGTTCCGCCCGCTGGAACGATAGGTCAGATTGCCCCAGCGATCCCCTTCCCAGGCTTCCACCAGCGCCACATCGGCCTTCAGCGCATGTTCCATGACATAGGTGCGCCCATTGAAGTCGCGCTGTTCCTTGCCATTCGCAAGGATGGTGCCAACCGATGTTGCGGTGAAAAACGCCGGCACGCCGGCACCAGCGGCGCGCATGCGTTCCGCCATGGTTCCTTGCGGCACGATTTCCAATTCCAGCTTGCCCTGGCGGTAAAGTTCTTCAAACACAACAGAACCGGCGGAACGCGGAAAGGAACAGATAATCTTGCGCACCCGGCCCAATTCCATGAGCCGCGCGAGGCCCACACGCCCGGTGCCGGCGTTATTGGCAACACAGGTCAGGTCTGTCGCACCCTGTTCGATCAGCCCTTCAATCAATTGGTCAGGCTGGCCAACCGCGCCAAAGCCACCGATCAGAACGGTTGACCCATCCTTGATGCCGGCCATGGCATCGGCCATGGATTGAACAATTTTGTTGATCATGCGTCTTTTCCCATCATCATTCAGGCAAAACGAAACAGGCCATTGCTCACCACAACCTTGTCGCGTTCCACGACGCGCGCGCGGAAGGCGGCACCACCTGCTTCATGCCAGATCTCAGTGCGGATCGTCTCACCAGGATAAACCGGCGAAGAAAAGCGCAAATCCATCTTCCCAAAGCGCGAGGTGTCGTAATTGCAGAGTGTTTTCAGCAGCGCATGGCAGACCGTGCCGAGGGTGCAAAGCCCATGCAGGATCGGGCGCGGAAAGCCGGCGGCGGCGGCGATTTTCGGGTCTATATGCAGCGGGTTCAAATCCGTATTCAGCCGATAGATCAGCGCCTGTTCCGGCCGTGTCGCCAGATCAAGCGTGATATCTGGCGCGCGGTCCGGTTCAGCATGTGGCTGCTTTACCGGCCCGCTCGGCCCGCCAAAACCACCATCGCCCCGCAGAAAGGATGTGCTGGTAAGCGTCGCCAGCAAGTCACCCGTTTTTGCGTCAATCACCTGGCGCTCGGAATACATGAGCGCGCCCTTGCCCTCACCGCGATCCACCAGGCCGGTCACGCGTGAACGCCCGATGATCTCGCCTTCTGTCGGCAAGGGCTTGTGCAGAATCAAGCCTTGTTCGCCATGGACAATCTTCACCCAATCCATACCGGTATCAGGATTGCGCGACCAAAACCCCGGCGCGCCCAGCACCACAGGCATGGATGGCATGACTTTCAAGCGCGGCTCATAGAGGAAATCGAGTTGCTGTTCATCCATCGGGTCCTGTCCGAGCCCGACAGAGAAATTATACATCGCCACATCCTGCCAGCGCAGATGCTGGCGCATTTCCGGGATGGGGTAGTTCAGTAGCTTTTCGTAGATGATTGGCATATCAATGCCCTTCCTCAATTTCAATCACCGCATCCGCGGCAAAGGCGCCCTGCCCCGCCGGCAAGACCAGCATGGGGTTCACGTCAACGGAGGCCAAACGCGGTCCCGCCGCCACCGCGAAACGTGATAGCGCAGCAAGTGATTCCGCAAGCGCCTTCACATCCGCTTTCGGCTTGCCACGCGCGCCATCTAGCAAAGGAAAGCCCTTCAACGAACGGATCATCGCTTCTGCCTGCGCAGGATCAAAGGGGCAGCGGTGGAAGGCGACATCCTTGAGGATTTCGATAAACACGCCCCCAAGCCCGACCATAGCCACGGGGCCGAAGACCGGGTCTCGCAGCACGCCAAACGCCATTTCAACACCGCCATTGATCTGCTTGGCAATCAACACGCCTTCAAGCCGAGCCTTTGGTGCGTGTTGAGCAGCGCGGGCGAGCAAGGTTGCATACGCTTCACGCACCGCGACGGCATCCGCGATATTCAAAATTACGCCACCGATTTCGCTTTTGTGCAGAATATCGGGCGAGAGGATTTTCGCCACCACCGGATAGCCCATGGCCTCCGCCGCACGCACAGCCTCATCCACGCTGGCGCAGGCCTGTTCTGGCACAGCAGGCACACCGGCTGCGGCCAAAAGGCGCTTGGCTTCAGCTTCCGTTGGCGTATGCGCGGGTAGCGACACGCTTGGCAAAGCCCCCGCCGCACCCGCTTCCTGGCGCGCGAAATACGCACCAAACCGCCCCATGGCGGCAATGGCATTCACGGCGCGGGTTGGGTCTTCGAAACCGAGGAAGCCGTCTTCTTCATATTCGCGCACCTTCTCACGCGAACAAATCGCGGAAAGCACCCAAAGCCGATCACGCCGTTTGGCGATGGCGTCCCGCATGAAAGGCCTCAGCTTCGGCGCCAAGGAGGTTGAACCACCTGTCTGAGTTAGAAACACCAGCACAGAAGGATAGCCGCCATCACCCGCCGTCGCTTCCAGGAAATCGCCAAACAGCTCGGTCTGGTTCACGGCCTGGGCGGTGCAATCCACGGGGTTGCGCGGCGCGCAGAAGCTGATCAGACCGCGCAGCTTATCCTGCGACGCTTGCGGCATTTCTGGCATGGGCAGGCCGACCGCTTCCGACGCATCGGAAATCAGCACTCCAGCGCCGCCGCTGACCGTCAGCACACCCAGCGAATTACTCACCGGATAAATGCGCCGCGATGCCGCATAAGCGATGTCCAGCATTTCTTCCGTAGTACGCGCGCGCAATACGCCGAATTCATCCAGCACGGCTTGCGTCACCGCATCATCACCCGCGATGGACGCAGTGTGGGATTTTGCGGCGGCACCACCTAAAGCGCTGGAGCCCACCTTCATCATGATCACGGGCTTGCGGTTGCGCCGCGCCAGATCAAGGGCTGCGACAAAACCGGCACTTTCGCGAATGCCCTCCGCATAGGCGCAAATCACTTCGACTTCGGGCGCCTGCGCCATCCAACCAATCGCCTCACCTAAGGAGACATCGGCCTCATTCCCCGTGGTGATGCATGCAGTGGTACCAAGCCCGCGTTGCCGCGCCACCGCGAAAACATGCGTGCCATAGGCGCCGGATTGGGACGCAATGCCGATATTGCCGCGAATGGGCCAGCCCTGTTCGAAGGACAGCGAAAAGATCGGATAGAAACCGATCGCGGCATTGAACAGGCCAAGGCAATTCGGCCCCAGCATGCGCATGCCATGCCGCCGTGCGGCAGCGACAAGCCTTTCCTGCATCGCGGCGCCGGCTTCATCCACTTCGGCAAAACCTGCGGTGAAAACAATCGCGGATTTGCAGCCCCGCGCGCCCAGATCATCCATGGCCTGGATCGCGGCTTCACCAGGTACGGCGATGATCGCGGCGTCCGGCACTTCGGGCAAAGCGGCCACGGAAGCGAAGGCTGGCAGGCCCTGTACGGTCGGGCGATTCGGGTTCACGGGCAAAAGCCGGCCCTGGAAGCCCTGGCTTTGCATATAGGCAATGGGCCGTCCGCCAATGCGGGTGCCGTCATCGGAAGCACCAATCACGGCAACGGAACGCGGGCGAATCATCGCATCCAAAGCTGCAAAATCAGCCATGGTTTTTACGGCACTCAAGGGGCCGCCTTCGGCGGGCATCGCGTCTTCCTCCTGCAATCGGGGGCAGGGTGGCGCCAGCGCGCGCGGGCGGCAAGGGGTTGTCTTCAAAGAAAGAAGAGCGCCAGTGCCCCCAAAGCGCCAGCGGCCAGGGAAAGCCCGGCATAGGCCGCGCCATATCGCCCGCCGCCCAAGGCCAAGGCATAGCCCGCCTTGGCGGAGATATTGACCGCAACCGCTACCAGCACCGCCTGGGCTGCAAATTCCAGGCTGATGGTCGCCGGCGCCAGCAGCGGCACGGAAAGCGCCACGGCATCCACATCGGCAAGGCCGGTGATGGCCGCCACGGCCAATACCGCCTCTGGCCCCAGCCTCTCGGCGGCCAATTTGGAAATCAGCACAACAGCGGCGAGCAAAAGGGCGATTTTCAACACCGCACTGAGTTCGAAAGGGTTATCCAGCGCGCTGACACGGCACCATCCGCCCCGGCACGCCGCGCCAGAACAAAACCCGCCAGCGTCATGCCAAGCGCCGCGACACCCAGGGGGGCGAATAAATGCGCCGCCACCGCCGGCGCGATAAAGGCCACAATCCCGATGGTGCGCAGGCAGGAAACCGCGCCCGCCACAAGGGCCCCGGCCGCAAGCGCCAAAGCGGCGCCGCCTTCGGCCGCCGCCCGCGCATTGGCAAGCGTCACAGCCGTGGAGGAAACCAAGCCCCCCGCCGCACCGCTGAACAGCAGCCCGCGTTCCGGCCCCATCAGCCGCACCGCAAGGTAGCCAAGATAGGAAATCGCCGCGAGCAGAATGGCAAAGCGCCAAATCTTTGCCGGGTTCAGGCCACCCAATAGGGCAATGGGTTCATCCGGCACCATAGGCATGACCAACAGGGTCATGGAAAGCAGTACCAGGGCAGATCGCAACTCGGGCCAGGTGATCCGCGCCATCAGGCCATGCAGGCTCTCACGCGAGGCCAGGATGGCGGTCATGGCCACGGCTGCCGCGCCAGCTACCGCCATATCTCCCAGCACCGCCAGCGCGCCGAGGCCATAGGTGCCAAGGGCAGCCACCAAGCCGGTGGCGGAGACCTTGTTTTCAGCATCGGCCTCGCGCAGCGCGAAGGGCAATTGCGCGGCGAGCAAAGCCGCCAGCCCGAAGCCCAGCAGCAGCGCGCCGCCGTTCTGACCTAGCGAGGCTGCCAAAACCGCCATGACACCACCGAAAAGCCCGGTCAGCGAAAAGGTGCGCACACCGGCGGTGCGCCTGCCCGGCGCTTCCTGGCGTTCACGCCAATGACGTTCTGTGCCCACCAGCAGGCCGATGGCGAGCGCGGCGGCTAAGCGGTGTAACAGCTCCTCCGTACTCATGGCGGCATAAGGCGCCGTGTGGGGCCGTATCGCAAGCAGAAAGCTTGCGCGCATCGGGGCATCGCGGCCATATGTCTCGGATGTCGCTTTCTTTCTCCCGCGCGGAATTGCAGCGCTATTCCCGCCATATCCTACTCAGCGAGGTGGGCGCGATCGGCCAGGCCAAGCTGCGCGCGGCGCGGGTGTTGGTGGTGGGCGCGGGGGGCTTGGGATCGCCGCTCGCGCTTTATTTGGCCGCCGCCGGGATCGGCACGCTGGGGATTGTGGATCACGACACGCTGGAGCTTTCCAATTTGCAGCGCCAGGTGGCGCATACCACCGCGAGGATTGGGGAGAACAAGGCCGCGAGCGCGGCGGAGACGCTGCGCGCGCTGAACCCGGAAGTGACGGTGGATATCCATGCGCGGCGGATGGATGCGAAGGCGGCGCGGGATTTGATCCCGCATTATGATGTGATTTGCGACGGGACTGATAATTTTGAGACGCGCTTTCTATTGGGCGATGCCTGCCAATTGCTCGGCAAGCCCTTGGTGAGTGCGGCGGTGCTGCGCTTTGAAGGTCAGCTTTCGGTGTTTCATGGGCATGATGGCACCAGCCCCTGCCATCGTTGCCTGCACCCGGAACCGCCGCCGCCCGGCCTGGTGCCGACCTGTTCCGAAGCCGGCGTGCTTGGCGCCGTGACGGGCGTGATGGGCACGCTGCAGGCGACCGAGGTGTTGAAGCTGATCCTTGGTATTGGCGAACCGCTGATCGGCAAGCTGTTGCTGTGGGATGCCCTGGATGCGCGGTTTCGCACGGTGCGCCTGAAGCGCGACCCGGCCTGTGCGCTTTGTGGGCCGGAAGCTTCCATCCACGATCTTTCCGCCCACGCGAACACGGCCGAAGCGGCCTGCCGAGCATGAGTGAAAAGCGTCCCCCGCTTGGCATTTTGCTGCTGGATGGCGGGCATGAACGCGCCCATTACGCTTTGGTGATGGCCAGCGGCGCGGCCGCACTTGGGCGCGATGTGGTGCTTTTCGCCACCAATGGCGGCTGCCGGCTGCTGCTGGCCGATTGCCCTTTGGTACAGCACCCGCGGGAAGCGCATCTCGCTTCGCGCGGTGTGGCCGGGATCGGCACGCTGCTTGCCGCCATCGCATCCCTTGGCGTGCAGCGCATGGTCTGTGAGGCCGGGCTGAAGGCAGAGGATTTGGGCGCCGCCCCCCTCGCCCCTGGGGTGGAACGGGCTGGGGTGGCAAGTTTTCTGGGCGCGGTGGGTGCGGGGCAGATCGTCAGCCTGTGACCTATGGGTGACGGGTCTGACGGTGTTGCTTGAGCTTCAGGCGTTAAGTATATGATTTATAGAGCGATTTGACCCATTTTTTGCCTAAATCTTGTCATGATTGCCGTGGCAAATACCTCACATGCTGTGGGTATCGGGTAACGCTTGACCTGACTTATCCAAATGGCATAGGCGAAGATGTCGTGGCCATGTTGCTGGATGTTTCAAGCACCCAGAGCATGGTCAGCGGGACGGCTTGGGCCGCGCTGATGCGGGGGCATTGGCGGGGTCTTTGGGGGGCCGTTTCGGGGCGCAAATCCCAGACCCGATGGAGTTTAGGGAATGCACGGGTTTCGACTGGGCTATGGCAGGTTTTTGGTACTAGGGCTGCTGCTGGCAGTGCTTTCGGCTTGCGCCGATGGCAGTGGTGGTCGTCAAGCCAATGGACCTTTCTATAATCGCCCGGATAGCACTTCCCCGCCCGGCCCGCCCAATGATCCCTGGGGTCCCTGGATCCGTGATGCTTCCCGCCGCTTTGATGTACCCGATCTTTGGATCCGCGAAGTGATGCGGCAAGAAAGCGGTGGCCGCGCCGGCGCAACCTCTCGCGTTGGTGCCATGGGGCTGATGCAGGTGATGCCGGGCACCTACCGGGAATTGGCGCAGCGCTACAATCTGGGGCCTGATCCTTATCACCCCTACGATAATTTGCAGGCGGGCGCGGCTTATGTCCGCGAAATGTACCAGCTTTATGGGTCGCCCGCGTTTCTGGCCGCCTATAATGCGGGCCCGCGCCGGCTAGAGGATTATCTGTGGGGCGGGCGCGGCCTGCCGGATGAGACGCGCAATTACGTGGCGCGGGTGGGGCCTCGTATTGCGAGCACGGCCCCGGCGCGGCGTGCCCCGAGGGAGGTTTACGCCGCAGCTGATATCGGCACCAATATCCCACGCGGGCCGCGGCGCATGGATGGCGGCACGATGATGGCGCTGAATGATCAGCGCAGCCCGCCGGCAACTATGCAGGTGGCGCAAGCCGCCTCGCCGGCACCCGCCGCGCCTGCCAGCACACAGGTCGCGAGCCTGGGTAACGTGGTCCGCATGGACCCGATCCCGGACGGCAGTACTTTCACCGCCGCAGAGCGCAGACGCGCTGGGCTTGATGCGGGCAGTTCCTCGCTCGCCTCGGCTTCCGTAGCACCGCCCGCACCGCGTCAGGCGCCGGCCGCCGCACCATCGCGGAGCGGGCTTGGGCTGATCAGTTCTGCCCAGGCAGCGCCGGCTTCGGCCTTGGGGCGCGCCGGGGCCGTGCCGCCGCCAGGCGGTAGCGGTAATGGATGGGCAGTCAGCCTTGGGCGTTTTGCTTCCGAGAATTTGGCGAGGAGTGCTGCTTCTTCGGCACGTTCATCTGCCGGTGGCAGCGGGCAGGCGGAGGTGGTGCGGGTTGCGCAGGGCAATAACGCTGCCTTCACCGCGCGGGTGAAGGGGCTGACGCGCGCCCAGGCGGAGCAAACCTGCCAGAAGCTGCGCTCAGCCGGGAATTGCACGCTGGTGGCGCCGGGCGCCTAGGAGCCTGTCTGAGAATTCGCTAGTTTTTTCTCTGTATTTCTGATTCATTTGTTTTCATGAGCAAGACCTTCCGAGCGTGGGATGTGGACCAGGGGTGGCTACTTCCTGCTTCGCTGCATCAGTTTGTACCCCCCGGT
>JAPLOJ010000039.1 GCA_026400795.1 Alphaproteobacteria bacterium | reverse complement strand
TGATGATCTAGCTCAGTAGCAGGCGCTGGGCGCAGCGATTGGGTCGCGGCTACGCATTGCAGTTAGGCGCCGATGGCTTGTTGATCCAAATGGAGTAGCCCTAAAACAGCGCTGCAAGCCGTTACCGTGGCACGGGTAAGCGCTGGCGAAGGTCACGTAATTGCGCAAGCAGTGCCGCTGCCTCTCGATCTGCTGGATTCAACGCGACCGCGGCGGCGGCAAGCCGCTCAGCCTCAGCGATATTCGCGCGGTCGCGTTCAATCGTCGCCAGCGCAAACAGGCTATCACGATGCCGCGGATGGCGTTCCAGATTCGTACGCAGCACCGCCACGGCTTCTTCCGTCCGCCGCAATTGATTGAGCGCGATGCCCTGGACATAGGCGTAGCGTGGCTCCTCCGGTCGCAACGCGTTGGCCTGACTGAGCGGGCCAAGCGCATCCGCCACGCGCCCCTGTTGGGCGAGTGTCAGCGCCAGCGCGTAATGCGCCTCCGCCTCGCGCGGATGCGCTACAACGGCACGCCGCAATATCGCTTCCGCCGCTTCGCGCTGCCCGCGCCGCGCTTCGAAATCCGCGAAATTCACCAGCGAAACGAGATGCGTCGCCTCACGCGCCAGTGCATCGCGATAGGCAGCCTCGGCGCCCGCAATGTCGCCGCGCGCGGTGAGCAAGGCAGCGATGTTCACATGCGCCTCTGGCCGTTCTGCCGCGACACGTTCACTCGTGAGCAGTTCCGCCCAAGCCTGGGTAAAGGCCGTGCGCGCAGCCTCTGGCAGCGCTTCACGCGGCACAGGGGCAAGGGCGCGTGCTGCCTCAATGCGCACCAGCCGCGTCTCATCTGCCAGAAAGCGCGCTGCGTGCAGACGATTGCGCGGGTGCAGCCCATCCAATGTGCGAAGCGCCGCCGCGCGCACCAGCGGGTCAGGGTCCAGCAAGGTCGCGCCAATCGCTTGTGCCGAGGCCTGGGATGGCGGCATGGGCAACAAGGAAATGGCCGTCGCACGCAGGATCGGTGCATGGGCGCGGTTGGTCGCGACGGCGGCGAGCAACCTATCCGCACCGGCATCCCCATGTCGTCCCGCATGGATCGCCAAGGCGGGGCGCGGATCATCGCGGCGGCGCGGTCCGAACCATTCCACGATCTGGCTTGCCGCCCAGGATTGCGGGCGATCTGTGTGGCATGATGTGCAAACATCTGGCGCACCGATCTGCGACGCCACATCAGGGCGCGGAATGCTGAAGGCATGATCCCGCCGCCGATCCACGCCCATATAGGTCACGGCTGGCATGTGGCAGGATACGCATTGCGCGCCGGCACTGCCGGGCGGATGCCGATGATGTTCCGCCACATCAAAACGTGCCGGCAAGTGGCATTGCGCGCAGACCGCGTTGCCTTCTGCGCGTAGCGTGCCGCGATGCGGTTCGTGGCAATCGGCGCAGACCACGCCGGCGCGCAGCATGCGGCTTTGCGCGAAGGATCCCCACTCAAACACCTCACCCTGGATTTGGCCATCGGCGTGATATTCGCCCTGCTGGAGCAGCATTGGCGCATGCGTATCCAGAAAGCGCTGGCCTGGCAGCGGGTCCGCGACCAGCGGGCGCGATCTGGAATGGCAGGGCGCGCAGCTTTCCACCTGAGCAGCGGTGGCTTGCCGCGGCGGCCCATCCCAATGCGCGATGCCACGCGGGTCATCCTTGGCAAAGCGCCAGGCGCCACCGGAAGCATCGCGAAACCATGCTGAAAGCCCGCGATGCGGGTTGGCTTTATCCGCACCGGCCTGCGCCCAGGCTACATGCGCTGCACCGGGGCCGTGGCAGCTTTCGCAGCCCACACTAATTTCGGTCCAGCTTGTATCGTAGCGATCCGTCGCCTGATCATATCCGCGCACCAAGCCGGTCGAATGGCAGGATGCGCACATGAAATTCCACGTCTGCTCGCGCCCAGTCCAATGCAAAGGATCGCCGGCGGGCAGCGGATCATCCGCCATCAAATGGTACCAGCGCTGTCCCCCCTGTTCGCGCGGACGGCTATCCCAAGCCCAAGGCAGCGCCTGGCGGCGCCCATCGGGAAACAACACCAAATATTGTTGTAGCGGATCTACGCCGAAGGTCTCCGCAATGGTGAAATCCGCGACTGTCCCGCCCGGTCCATCACTGCGGATAATGTAACTATCTCCCTCCCGCCGAAAGCTTGCGCTATGCCGGCCATCCTGGACCGTCACGCCGGAGAAATCGCCAAGCACATTCGCGGGTGTTGCCGCAGCCATGGCGCGCGCGTGATCACTGCTGCGCCAGTCGCCATATTCCCGCGCATGGCAGCTGCCACAGCTTGCCGAGCCGACAAAGCCTGCACGCGCTGCCTCACGCGCCCGTGGTTCGGCCGATAGCGTCAGCAGCGCCACAATGCCCAAGGGCAGCAGGATCGCGGCAAGCAGCGCCGCCCAGCCTGCCAGTCGCCGCGCGGCCGTCAGCGCGGGAACAAAAGCTGGATCTGGAAGCGAAGCTGCCATTCGGGTCCTATATCCGGTCGGATGGCATTATAATACGCGCCAACTTGCGCATTCACAGGCTGCTGCCCAATACGCAGGATCTGCCCGACAGCAAGGCCTAGCGGCACTGTCCATTGCTGACCGGACTCTGCCTCCCAATTTGAGGTGATGAGTGGTGAGAAGGACATATAGGTGCCGGGTGACGACGCAAAATTATAGTTCACGAAGGGCTGCATGGTGAGCGTATTGTATTTATTGCGCCCTTCGCCGCCGGCTGACCAGACATTGTTCACCAGCCCGCCGATCACCCAAGGCCCCGATGTGGTGAGCGCAACGAAGCTCGGCCCGCCGCCCCAGATATTGCTGCCAAGCGCCTGATCAGTTGTTGTAGGCGCCTGCACCACAGCGCCGGCGCCCCAGATCAGCCGCCCTGCCTGCGCCGGGGACAGGAAGGCCGAGAATTGGGTGGCACCCAGGCCGAAGGTCGTGCCCTGCCCAGGCGTCATCCTGGGCTGCGAGATAAGCGGCAGAATCGTGCGCGTGACCAGGTTCCAGTCTTCGTTCAGGCTGAAGGGAACAACGGGCTGGATGTTGAGCACATTCTGGATATGGTCATTCGGGCCATATCCAAAATTCATATTGTTCTGGAAAGGAACGCTGATCATCGCCGCAATCGGGTTCTGCGCGGCGCGCGCCAGTTCCTCCGTACTACTAGCCGCGCCGGCTTGCGGTTCTTGCGCCAGTGCCTGACTGCCAAACGCCAGGATGGCAGCCATTGCTGCCATCCCAACTACCGCCCGGCGCGGCTTGACCGAACCCCAATCCCTGGCCCACCGGGCTTTCGGCATTACTCCCTCCTGATCTGCCGCCGCGTCATTTCATCCTGCAGCGCTTGTAACGATGCTGGTGTGATGGTGCTATCGCCCAGGTCAATCGTCAACCGCACAATCCGCCCGGTGAAGGGATTGGGGGAGGTATAATCGCCATCATCCACCGATGTGCCGGTATCCAGGCCGACATCGAAGGTTTCGTCCCAGGCGACAGTGAAGGGCAGCGTATTGGGCAGCGCCCGCTGCGCGACTTGCATGCCGTTGACCGTCAGCGTGCCAGTACCGCCGCGCCCAAAGGGCATCCCCTGTGGCTGCATCTGCCAATCAAAGACCAGCGTGTGGCGCCCGGGCGGCAAGGCGGTTGGCCCTTCCCAACGATGGCGCTGCACGTTGAGAAAGTTCCAGAGAAAGACCGGCCGGCCCTGATGCAGATAGAAGCCGTAACCGGCAAAGCGCCCGCCTTGCGTCAGCAACACGCCATTGGCGCCGCCCTGCGGTACTTCAATTTCAGCCGTGATACGGTAGGAACGGTTCAGAAGGCTCGGCGCCGCATTGCCTTGGATCGAAGCGACGGGGCCAGTATAGGCGAATTGCTGCCGACCAGCCGCCGGACCAGGCCGTGCGGAGATCATTCGCGTCAAGACACTATTGTCGAGCGGCAGAACCTGGTAGCGCGCTGCCTCCATCATGAAGATGTCTTGCATCGCACGCAGCCGCGCGGGCTCCCGCGCTGCAAGGTCGTTCATCTGCGTCGGATCCGCGGCCAAATTGTAGAGTTCCCAGGTATAGCCATGCATCACATCAGCCGGCTTGGGTGACTGCGAATCCCACGGCACGACGGGCGGCGTGGTATTGGCCATCCAACCATCATGGTAGATTGCGCGATTGCCCAGCATTTCGAAGTATTGAGTGCGCCTTTGGCTGGGTGCCTCGCGGCCCGCGGCATCGAAGGTATAGGCCATGCTGACACCCTCTATCGGGCGCTGTGCAATGCCGTTGACCATCGCGGGCGCCTGCACGCCAACCGCCGTGATGCGGCGGGGCGAGGAAATCGCCATACCGTTGCGCGTACCACCGAGATGCGAAGCGATCTGCTTAGTCCAGCGATAGGGCGTGTTGAGCGCGAAAGTCCAGCCTGCGGACATGTGGTTGTAAGTGCGGTCATTTCCCCAATCGTCAATAAACGGCAGCATTTGATCTACGGAGAACAAGGTACCGTTGAACCAAGCCACTTCGTTCACTGTGCCATCAAGGCCGCCTTCTGCGCTGCCGCCATTGTCGCCGCTGATGTAGATGATCAGCGTATTGTCGAACTGACCAGCCTCATCCACAGCCTGAATGACTCGATTGATTTCGAAATCAGTATAGGCGAGGTAGGCAGCATAAACCTCCATCTGGCGCGCATAGAGCCGCCGCTGGTTCGCCGAAAGGCTGGCCCACCGCGGCACAACATCGGGCAGCGGCGGCAATTGCGCGTTTGCGGGAATAACCCCCATGCGGCGCTGATTGTCGAAGATGCGCTGGCGCAACACGTCCCATCCTTCATCGAATTGGCCGCGGAAGCGGGCAATCCATTCCGGGGTCGCATGGTGGGGTGCATGGGCGCCGCCCGGGGCGTAGTGGATGAACCAAGGCCGCTTCGGCGCGACCGAGGTGTTGAGCCGGATATGGGCGATGGCGTCGTCCGCTGTCGCAGTGGTCAGGTTCCAGCCAGGCACGCCGAGATTGGGATGGATCGGCGTGTGGCCCCGGAACAGATTGCCGGGCTGCCACTGGCTCGTATCGCCGCCCACGAAACCATAGAAATAGTCGAAGCCCATGCCGGATGGCCAATTATGGAAGGGTCCGGCTGGGCTCGCTTCCCAACTCGGCACATTGTGGTTCTTGCCGAACCAAGCCGTCGCGTAGCCCGTGGCTTGGAGCGTCGCTGCAATCGTCGCGGTCTCCCGCGGGATGATGGAATTGTAGCCTGGAAAACCGGTGGTGGTTTCGGAAATGGTGGCAAAGCCCACGGAATGATGATTGCGGCCAGTCAGCAGCGCGGCGCGGGTTGGTGAACAGAGCGCCGTGGTGTGGAATTGCGTGTAGCGCAGCCCAGCCTGCGCCACGCGATCCAGCGCGGGTGTTGGGATGACACCGCCGAAGGTGGAAGGCGCACCAAAGCCGACATCATCCGTTAGTATCACAAGGACATTCGGCGCAGCTTCAGGTGCAGCCACCTGAGGGGGCCAGGCGACGCGACTATCACCCACATTGGGCATGATGGTGCCGGTGAAGGGTGGTGTTGGCGCTGGCAGGCTGAAGGGGTTCGGGGTCATCACCGCATCGGGCGCACCAAGCGTGCCGCGGATCTGCTGTGCGCCCGCACCGGCGCTTGCCATCAGCGCGGCTATGAACCCTGTGAGGGCAATAAGCTTTGGCAGACGCATGATGCTGGTTTCCTTCGTCCTTGGGTTCGTTTTTTATACAACGCGATAGGTCAGGCTTTGCTTGGCGGTCTGCAACCCGCGCCTTTGTCGCGTGCGGGCATGCTGCCATGGTCCCCACTAGACCCTGCCTGCACTAGAGACCTTGATCAAGATCAAAATCCTTTGAGGGCGATCGAGCCAGCATGCTGGGCATTGGCCGCTTCTTGATTTTTATCAACAAGAAAATATTGTTTTGATGCTTGTTGGTGAGCGATTGCAGATTGCAGTCAGGCCGGATGCCCCGGCCAAGGAGCGAAGCTCATGAAAAAATCGGTCAAATCGTCACGCGCGCCCTCAAGCAAGAAAGTTGTTGAAAAAGCGCCGCTGCCGGCCCCGGCAATTGCAGCGGCGCCGAAGGCAACGGCGATCCACGGCGCCTCACTGGATGAAAGGTTTGAAGTCGGCAAGGCGTTGCGAGACAAGGTTCCGCGCGCAGCCCAGGCCATGTGGAAGCGGCCAGCGGATCGCCCGGACCCGGTGGCGATACTGCAAGCATCTGACCCTGATCGGCTGCCCGAACTGGTGCCCATTCGCTACGGGCGCATGCTGCAATCCCCCTTCGCCTTCTATCGCGGCGCCGCGGCGGTCATGGCGGGTGATCTGGCGAGAATGCCTTCCACCGGCTTGCACGTGCAAGCCTGCGGTGATTGTCATCTTTCCAATTTCGGTGGCTTCGCTTCGCCCGAGCGCAATGTATTGTTCGACATTAATGATTTCGATGAGACCTTGCCAGCGCCATGGGAATGGGATGTCAAGCGACTTGTCGCATCCTTCGTTCTGGCATCACGGGCGAATGGCCTTGCGGATAAGGACGGGCGGGCCGCGGCGGTCGCCTGCGCGCGCAGCTACCGTAAACGTCTGCGAGAATTTGCACGTATGTCGCCGCTTGACGTTTGGTATGCGCGTATCACGGCCGAGGATGTGGTTGCGGAAGTGCCGCCAGCAACGGCAGAGCGGCTTCGCGCGCGGGTCGAAAAGGCGATGGACGGCAGCAGTTCTGAATACGACTTTCCGCGCTTGGCTGAAATTGTCGGCGGGCGCACAGCCATTCGCGATGCGGCACCGCTCATTTTCCATCCCGACGCCGCGCGCACACCTGCTTTCGAGAAGGTTCTGAATGAAGTTTTCGCTGCCTACCGTGACACGCTTGCGGATGACCGGCGCGTATTGCTGGATCGCTACAGGATTGTTGATGCGGCCATCAAGGTGGTTGGGGTGGGAAGCGTTGGGCGGCGCTGTTGGATCATATTGCTGATGTCCGCGACAAATGATCCACTATTTCTGCAAGTCAAGGAAGCTACCAAATCCGTACTTGAACCGCATACCGGCAAAAGCGCCTACCCACATCATGGCCAGCGGGTAGTGATGGGTCAGCGGCTGATGCAGCCGGCGTCTGACCTGTTTCTTGGATGGGTCACTGGGCCAGGCGGAAAACAATTCTATTTCCGGCAATTGCGTGACGCGAAGATCAAGCCGCTGGTCGAAACCTTCGATGAGGAGCTGATGGAGATCTACGGCAAGGTCTGCGGCTGGTCACTTGCGCGTGCACATGCGCGCAGTGCTGATGTTAGGCTTATCGCAGGATATCTCGGCAAGGGTGACGAGTTCGATGAGGCGATGGGCGATTTCGCCGTTGCCTATGCGGATCAGGCCGAACGCGATCATGCTGCGCTCAAGGCTGCTGTGCGAAAGGGGAGCGTGACCGTCACCACCGATGTGTAGAGCGTTTTGTCAGTCTTCCGGAAGCTGGTGGATCTGGCGTGCGATGGCGCCAAATCAAGATGATGGAAGGCTCGCCCGCCTTAGGCCCTTTCTGATCGGGGATCAGAATAACCTTTTGCGGGCGCGTCTTCCGAAACCGAAGTGAACCTGCCTGGAAGGGCCATGTGATGGATTCTGCCGAACCCCTCGGGACCCCAAACAAGGATACCGAGAATTTCTCACTCTTCCTTGGCGGACCCTTGTTCCAGTTGATGCTGCGGGCGCGCTTGACCGATGACGCGCTGCTGATGATGCGAAAGCGCGTCATCGTCATCACGCTGCTGACCTGGATGCCCTTGCTTATCCTGTCATTGTTGGAGGATCACGCGCTGGGAGGGGTTGCAATCCCCTTCATCTTCGATGCTGAGGTCCATGTCCGCTTTCTTGTCGCCGTTCCGCTATTGATCGCTGCCGAATTGCTGGTGCAGGAGCGGATGCGACCTGTGGCGCGCATTTTTCTTGAACGTCACCTTATTCCTGAAAAGGACCTACCGCATTACAAGGCGGCCATTACATCGGCGTATCGGCTACGCAATTCGATTGTTGCAGAGATACTTCTTATTGCTTTCGTCTACGCGATCGGTATCATGATCATCTGGCGACAATACATGGCCATTGATGCAGCCACTTGGTACGCATCGCCATCTGCCGAAGGGGCGCGCCTTTCTCTCGCTGGTGTCTGGTTTGGTTTTGTCAGCCTGCCGATTTTCCAATTCCTTCTTTGCCGATGGTACTTTCGGATTTTCATTTGGGCGCGCCTGCTCTGGCAAGTTTCGCGCATTCGGTTGAGCCTCGTGCCGACGCACCCGGACCGCGTTGGTGGCCTTGGTTTCTTGTCAATGGCTGTCCAGGGTTTCGTCGTTCTTGCAGCCGCGCATGGGGCATTATTGGCATCCTATCTGGCAAATCGCATCCTTCATTTTGGCGTACCGCTGTCCGGCTTCATGTTTGAGATCGGTGCTGTTGTGGTCTTTGTGCTATGCTTAGCGCTCATGCCGCTTTTGGTATTTTCGGGTCAATTGGCAGCAACGAAGCGGGCGGGCATGCGAGAATACGGGACCTTGGCCGAGCGCTACGTACGCGCTTTCGAAACTAAGTGGCTGCGGGGTGGTGCGCCGCCCGATGAGGCTTTGTTGGGTAGCGCTGATATCCAATCTCTCGCCGATCTTTCCAACAGTTTCGAGGTTGTGAGAACCATGCGCCTTGCCCCGATTACAAGGGATGATGTTATTCGCTTGGTAATCGTCACGCTTGTGCCAGTCGCGCCGCTATTATTGACCATGATGCCGCTTGATGAATTAGTCAGGAGGCTAATTGGTGTGCTGTTCTGATCCGTTTGGTGCAAGTGCCTAAAGAGCCAAACTGGCGACTTGAGTAACGGAGGATTTCTGGCTCATCGTAACCACAAGGAGATTGAAGATAAGTCAGAAACCCTTCATCCCACCCGTTGTCACGCAGTTCTAAACTCCAGGATTGTTCGAAACATTGCAAAGGTCCGGAAAATCTAGACGCATGCCCCACTAGGATTTTTTGGCAGCCAACCAAACCGCGTCGGCACCAAGTTCGGGCCAGCCAATGGCGCGGCAAGCCCCGGCAGCCGCTTCAGCACCCGTTAGGCTGCAATCCCAGCGTGCTGCAATGATGCGCTGACCAGTGAAATCCCCTGCTGCGTCAGAGACGAGCCATGCCAGGGGAGGGCCCATGACGCTCGGTCTCAGCATAGCATCCCTTGCCCAGCCTGATTCCTCGCCAATGAAAGGCGTATCTGTTGGGCCGCCTGGGATCAGTACATTCACAGTGATACCACTGCCGGCTAATTCCGCGGCCCAGACGGCAGAACTGGCCTCTAGCGCCGCTTTGGTAGCGCCATAGGGCAATACGCGCAGCATGGTCCGGAAGGACGTGGTGTTATTGATAATCCTCCCCCAGCCAGCCGCACGCATCATGGGAATGGCAGCACGCGTCAACAGCATTGGGGCCGTGACATTAATCGCAAAGAAGCGATCCCAGACCGCCGCGCTTAGCTCTTCAAGGCTGGGTAGGCGGGTTTCCGCATCAGGGCGCAAGCTGGACGCACCAATGCCCGCATTATTCACTACCGCGTCCACGCGACTGAAATGAGCAACGGCAGCGCCCATGCCATCTTCACATCCGTTCGCGGTGGAGAGATCTGCTTCAATTGCATATAGATCTGGATGGCTTTTATGCTCAGCCATCAATGCAATTAGCCCTTTAGCATCAGAATCAAGAGCAGCGATGCGATGCCCAGCCGAGAGGAGCGTCGCGACCATCGCGCGCCCGATACCACCGGCAGCACCGGTTACAAGGACAACGCGGGGCGTGGTTTTGGTCATGGTGTTCTCCAAATTCGTCGCTAACTTATGTTGCGTTTTGGTTATGCATCAAGGGGTAAATCCGACCTTCGCCACCTCATACCCTCTCCACCATCCTGAACCCCCTTACGGCCAGCGGCATGCTGTCACGGCTGATGGCGGCGTCCTCCCTTGGCGTGTTCTTTGCCCCCCAGATGGCGCGGCGGTTCTGCTCCGCCATTGCATCCCCAAGCTCCGCGATCCAAAGCGTATCCCGCTCCGCGCCAAGGCGCCGCAGCATGTCGCGATTTTGGTTGCGCGCCTCGGCAGTGGAAAGCGCCGACAGGGTGAATGCCGTTATGCGCGGGTTCACGATGGCCGGGACGGGGAACTCAGCGCCCGTGTACGGATTGCGGTCGCGCCGGTCGAGCATCACGCGGCCTTCGCGAATGCCGTATGCCGTGCCGCGCTGCAGCCGACACTGCTGCCGCGCGCCAAGCAGGCCGCTGTCCATGTAAGGCGCCTCACTATCGGTCAGATCCATGCGGAGGTAATTCACCCGCTGATTGGCCAGATACTCCGTCAGACGGGCGCGCCACTTTGTCTCAAATGATTCGACGCCGGACACGATAGGATGCGGTGGTACGCGATTATATGGTAAACACTAACCTCCAAACCTTGCACCCGAAAACGCTGGATCAGGCTGCTGCAATCCTAACACCGCATCCGCTGTGATTCGCCCTGCGATCGGCCCGAGCGTATAGCCATTGGATGTCACTGCGGCGAAGAAGCCCGGCATGCCGGGCGCTTCACCCAATATCGGCGCACGATCAATATGCACATTCATGCCGGTCCAACTGCGGAGCACATGCAAGCCCTCCACCGCCGGCACCACATGGCCCGCGATCCAAAGATTTCCTTGAATATTATTTCGAATATTGCGCGTGGCGCCGGTGGCGGGATCATGCGCACCGGGCCAGCCGCCACCGATCAGCAAATGCCCATGCGGGCCTTGCTTCAGTGACAGATGCCGCCCTGCATGGGCCACCAGATGCGGGATGATGGGCGCCATGGCCTCGGTCGCGATTACCTGTTGCACCAGGCCACCCACCGGTAGCTTCACGCCCGCAAGCGCTGCGATATGGCCAGACCAGGGGCCGGCCGCGACCACCACGCGCCCGGCCCGAATTGGCCCCTGCGTGGTGCTCACCAGATAGCCACTGCCTTCACGCGCAATCGCCTGCACTTCCAGGCCGCTTTCCATCCGTGCCCCGGCGCGCTTGGCCAGGTGCAATAGCGCTGCCGTGCCGCGCAAAGGATCAATCTGGCCCTCAGCGGGGCAGAAGGCCGCGCCAGCAAAGCGATGCGCCAGATAAGGCGCCAGATCGCGCAATTCATTTGCGCCAATCACGTGGTTTTCAATGCCAGCACTGCGTTCGACTTCAATCTTACCGCGCAGCCAGGCCAATTCCTCGGGCGTTTCCGCCAGCATCAGCCCGCCTTCGGTGCGAATGCCGCAAGCCTCACCGGCGTCGCGCGCAATCTCTCGCCACAAGGCGATGGAACGTGGCCCAAGTGGCAAGGTGGCTACCGCTGGGCCAGCGGTGCCAAGCGCCTCAGCCTTGTCACCGAAATCATAAGACAGAAGCTGCACATGCAGGCTGCCCGCATTGGCGGTGCTGGCGGCAAGGCCGGGTTCGCCACGTTCCGCCACCAGCACATCTACGCCTTCGCGTGCCAGATAAAGCGCGGTGGAAAGGCCGACCACACCACCACCAATCACCAGCACATCGCATTGCCGCGCGATTTGCGGCGCGGTGGCGGCACCGGTTTTCCAGGTGATGGGCGCGGGTGACGCAATCACCGGCGTTTCGCCCCATTCCGGTACTTCAAGTCGCAACAAGACGGCAGGGATTGGTTTGATCGGCGCACGCGGCGCGGCGAAATCCGCTTCCTGCGCAGCAACGCCCACCATGCGCGCCAAAGTCGCGCCACACATGCGCCCCTGGCAGCGCCCCATACCGGCGCGCGTTTCCTTCTTGATGGCAGGCAGTGAAGCGGCGCCACCGCTGATGGCTGCTCGGATTTCTCCGGCGCATACTTCCTCACACCGGCAGAGGATGGTTTCATCCGCGATACGTGCCGGGTCGAAAGCTGGCGCGGCGTAAATGCGCCATAAAGCGCGCTGAAATGCCTCGGCTTGCGCCAGCGCATCGCGCGTTGTCGCATCATCGCCCGCGCCAAAGCCAAGATCACGCGCTGCCGCCAAGCCGGCCAATCGGCCGCGCGCTAAGGCAACCCGCGCCCCGCCAATCGCCGCGCCATCACCAATGGCGAAAACCTCGGCGATATTGCTGCGCCCGACTGCATCCGTGACGGTTTCCAACCGCCCCAAGCCGGCGCCTGGACCATCGGTCGCGAAGCGCTGCGTGCAGCCCAAGGCGCGCGCCAGCCCGGTTTCCGATTGAAAGCCAAGATTGAGCGCGGCAACGCCGGCAGCGATCCGC
>JAPLOJ010000126.1 GCA_026400795.1 Alphaproteobacteria bacterium | reverse complement strand
TGCCAGTCATGCGCACGAATTCGCGCAGCAAGCGCGATGCTTCCGGCCCGGCATTGATTACGCCGCCGCCGGCATAGACAATTGGGCGATGCGCGCGCTTCAACAAGCGCACCGCATCGCGGATGGCCTTGGCATCGGGTTCCGTGCGCGGGCGATAGGAACGATGGCTTTGCGTGGTCGCTTCCCGATAGGGCGCTTTGTTGATCAGGATATCCTTCGGCAGATCAATCACCACCGGGCCGGGGCGGCCGGATTTCGTGACATAAAAGGCTTCGTGCATCACACGCGCCAGGTCTTCGGATTTCTTGACCAGATAATTATGCTTGGTCGCGGGGCGGGTGATGCCGGTGGTATCGGCTTCCTGGAAGGCATCATTGCCTATCAAATGCGTAGGCACCTGGCCGGTCAGGCAAATCACCGGCACTGAATCCATCAGCGCATCCAAAAGCCCCGTCACCGCATTGGTGGCACCGGGTCCGGAGGTGACCAGCACCACGCCAACCTTGCCGGTGGAACGCGCATAGCCTTCCGCCGCATGCACTGCCGCCTGTTCATGGCGCACCAGAATGTGGCGAATGGCGTTTTGCTGGAAAATCGCGTCATAGATCGGCAGCACCGCGCCGCCGGGGTAGCCGAAGATGACCTCAACGCCGTTATCCTTCAGCGCGCGCAATACGACCTCAGCACCCGACATGGTCAGGGCTTCAGAGGCGGGCGGGGCTTGGGTCGCGGCAGACATGGGTGACTTCCTTCATGAAAAGCAATCGGCCCCGAAGGTTCAGGGCCGGCGAGGAGGGGCTGTTAGACCCTCGGCTGGGGGGCGTCAACGGCAAAAATCAAGAAATGCGAAAAATTTGGCCGATTCACTTTCCGAAAATTGCGCAAAATCCTCAAATCGCGCATTTATGGGATAGGATCGGTCCGGGGGCGCCAATTCATGGTGGCGGAACCAGGTGGCTTGCCGCTTGGTATATTGCCCACTCGCCAGGATGGCGCGGGCGGAGGCCTCGTCTTCCGTCAGCCGCCCGGAAAGCATGGCTACGATTTCCGGCACGCCAAGGGCGCGCATGGCGGGCAAGGCGGGGTCAAGGCCCTGGGCCAGTAGGGCCCGCACTTCCTCAACCGCGCCGGCCTGGATCATTGCCGCCCAACGCTGGGCGGTGGCAGCGCGCAGTTCAGCCCGCGGCGGGTCCAGCAGAATGGCGGCGAAGCGCCAGGGCGCGGGGGCGGCGCTGGCTTCCGCTTGCCAGGCCGCGATGCCTCGGCCCGTGCCGCGCCAGACCTCATAGGCACGGGCGATGCGCTGGCTGTCACTGGGGCGGAGCCGCACGGCGGAGGCAGGGTCCTCGGCTGCGAGACGTGCATGCAAGGCAGCCGGGCCTTCCTCGGCCAAAAGGCGCCGGGCTTCTTCGCGGGCTGTCGCGGGGATGGGCGGGATGGCGGCCAGGCCCTGGGTCATCGCCGCGCAATACATGCCAGTGCCGCCGCAGATGATGGGCAGCCGACCCGCCGCGTGCGCCTGATCCATCGCTGCCAGTGCGGCATCGCGCCACCAGGCCACCGAAGCGGCCTCGGCCGCTTCGCGCACGCCGTAAAGCACATGCGGCGCGCGGGCTTCGTCTGCCGGGCTTGGGCGGGCGGTGATGATGCGGAGTTCCCGATAAAGCTGCATGCTATCGGCATTGATGATGGTGCCACCGAGGCGTTCGGCGATGGCGAGGGCGAGTGCGGATTTGCCCGAGGCGGTGGGGCCGACCACGAATAATGAGAGAGGTTGATCCTTACTCATGGCGCGGGCATAGGCCGGGTATGGAAAAGGTTTTGACCCTGATAGCGCCACGCGGCGCGCTTGCCCCGGAACATCAGGCGAAGGTTGGCGCTGCGCTGCGTGAAGCGGGCGCTGAACTCGGCGCCGTGGCGCCGCTTGCCGCGCATGAAGCCGCCGATATCCCCTTTGCTGGCTTGCCGCTGGAAGTTGCTGATCGCGTGGCGCGCACGGCGCTGGAAGGCAGCCCCGTGGATGCCATCGCGCAGGATGTGGCGGGGCGGCGGAAGCGCCTTGGTCACTAGCGAGACGCTGGATGAATTGGCGGGCGAGGCTGGGCTCAAGGAAGAAATCTCGGCCATTACGCGCCGGGCCATGAATGGCGAATTGGATTTCGAAGGCGCGCTGCGGGAGCGTGTGGGCATGCTGAAGGGCCTGGCGCTGGAGGCGCTTGAGCGTACCTGGGCCACGACCGCGCTGATGCCTGGCGCCGAGGAATTGGTGGCGACCATGCGCGCCCATGGCGCGCGCTGCGCCCTGGTATCCGGTGGCTTCACCTTTTTCACGGGCCGTGTCGCAGAACGGCTCGGCTTTCATGAACATTACTCCAATACCCTGCTGCATGAGGGTGGCCGGCTGACCGGCCTGGTGGGTGAGCCCATTCTGGGCCGTAATGCCAAGCTGGTTACGCTGAAGCGCCTGGCAGCGGAAGAAGGGATTGGTTTGGCAGCGACCCTGGCCGTGGGCGATGGCGCGAATGATCTGGATATGCTGGGCGCTGCCGGGCTTGGCGTTGCCTTCAAGGCCAAGCCCGTGGTGGCGGCGGCAGCGCGGGCGCGGGTGGATCATGCGGATTTGCGCGCGCTGCTGTTTGCGCAGGGGTATCCGGCGGAGGCGTTTCGGCGGGTAGTTTGAGGCGGCGGGGTTTTTCAAGGTTAAGACCGGTGTTGCAGCGGGGCGACAAATTGATGGGGCAGAAGATTAAAAACGAGCCATCGGAACGCGCCGCGCTCGCGGAACTGCTCAAGCAACGCCGGGCAGGCAGGTTCATCTCCGCAGAGAAGATGGATCTTCGCCTTGCGGAAATCCTCAAGGCGAAGATGACGTGCCTTGCCTCACGTAAAGATTGACCAAAACATCCGCGCACTCGTGATCGCCAGAAACACCGCGAAGGCGCGCTTCAGCAGCAAGGGCGGGATGGTATGCGCGAGCTTCACGCCCCAAGGTGTCGCGATGATGGAAGTGGGTGCGATCAGCGCAAAGCCGATCAGGCTGACATAGCCGAGTGAAAAGGGCGGCACGCGCGGATCGCTCCACCCGCCCCAGATCAGGGCGGTCGCGACCGCCGCGCGGATGGGGTAGCCCAGCAAGGACAGCAAAGGCACACCCAATGTGCCCCCGCCAATCCCCATCATGGCGCTCACTGAACCAATGCCGAGGCCAAGTGCTGCGCGCGGCGCGCCATCCGGCACACGATCGGTCAGTTTGAAGTCAAGCCCGGTGAAGCCCATGTTGAAGGCGACAAGCAAAGCGACCAGCGCGAAAATCGCCGTCTGCCCTTCGCCCCGCACATAAACCGCGAGCAACGTGCCAACCACCACGCCCGCCAACATGCTCGGCCAGATGGAACGCACCAGCGCCATATCCATCACCCCAGTTGCGCGATGCTTGCGCGCTGATTGGATGGAGGTTGGGATAATAGTGGCGAGTGATGTCGCCACCGCCACCTTCATCTGCACCGCCTCAGGAATGCCAAAGAGCGGAAAGACATTGAACAGCAGCGGCACAATCACAATGCCGCCGCCCACGCCAAGCAGCCCCGCGAGTGTGCCGGAAACCAGGCCCGTCGCCGCCATCGCCAAAGCCAAGGCGCCGAGCCAAAGCGGATCGTTCAGATAACTCATTTGCTGTCCTACGCGGCGCTGTGCCGTCCTCAAGGGGCGTGGCATAGAGGCGCATGGGTTACGCGTCACCCCTTGGGGCGACTGTGAAAGGGTGCTTTGCGATGGCTGATGCTCGAATCCTGGGCGTTTTGGGCGGTATGGGGCCGCTGGCGAGTGCATGTTTCATGCAGCGCCTCACGCTGCTGACACCAGCAGAGCGTGATCAGGACCACATCCCGACCATCCTGTGGTCCGACCCGCGCGTGCCGGACCGCACCGCGGCGCGGGTTGCGGGCGGAGAGGACCCCTTGCCGGCGCTGGTGCGCGGCATTCGCGGCCTGGAAGCCGCGGGCTGTGGGGCCATCGCCATTCCCTGCAATACCGCCCATGGCTGGTATGAAGGCATGCACGCCGCGACCAGCCTGCCCATTCTGCATATTGTGGATGCGGCGGGCGCTGAGTTGCAGCGGCTTGGCGTGGCCAGCGGGCGCATTGGCGTGATGGGCACGGCGGGCACGCTGGCCATGCGGCTTTATCAGCAAAGGCTGGATGGGCTTGGCTATGAATGCCTGACGCCAAGTGATGAGGAAATGCAAAGCCGTGTCACGCCAGCGATCACGGCGGTGAAGGCGAATAAGCTTGTGGAATCCTATGAACCCTTGGCGGAAGTGGCGCGCAGCCTGATGGCGCGTGGTGCCAAGGCAGTGGTGCTGGGCTGTACGGAAATTCCGCTTGGTATCGCCGCCGGTCCGGTGCTGCCTTTTCCCGTCGCGGATACGATTGATGCGCTGGCGCGCGCCGCGATTGCTTGGGCGAAGGGGTGAGGGGTTATCGGATCAAAGGCTGGCTCGACTATCGTGGCCGGCCTGAAGATCGTGATTTTTCCCGAAAATCTGATCCAAATCAGGCATGGCCAGCCGATCATTTACCTGGCATGTTTGCTGCGCATGCGCTTGAGGAACGCGCCATTGTCAAATGGTGCCGCCTGACCAGCTTCCTCACCGACAATAAGCGCTTCCTGAAGCGCCTTTACCTTGGCATGTTGCTCTTCCAGCAAACGGAGACCCGCCCGCACCACTTCGCTGGCGGACCCGTAGCGGCCCGATTGAACCTGCACATCTATGAAGTTGACGAAATGATCGCCAATTGAAACAGACGTATTTCGTGCGCCAATCGGCTGTATCCCGCCCGTTCGAGCCGAAGAGCGCTACTATGCCTCACTGGATCAGCCAGGCATGGCAGCTTAGCGAAATGAAAACCAAGGGCAGCGATGCGACCGCCGCCCACCAGCCTGCGGGCTGGCAAAAGCCGGTCCGCGGTATTACCCGCGCGACGCGTTCCATCGCCCAGCCCAGGACGAAGTGTCCGTCCTCAGCGCCTATGGGACCAAATTGGCGATTTGAGGTACGGAGGATTTCTTGTCCGTCGTCAAATGATTTGAGACCAATTGGCGGGCTTTGTAGCGGAGCATCTGGGCCATTTAAGGGTAAGGTTAGGCTGCGTTTTGGTGATGCATCAGGCGGATTTGCTGGATGGTCCTGCGCTTGATGCGCTCGCGCCCCAGCAGAATCGGCAGCATCCTGCAGAGCTAGACAGAAGTCGGGGTCGGGTTATTCAGGCTTTCATCCTATCGCGGATGATTATACCCGAAGGACCGCGCCGCGACATCCTGGCGATACGCTTTGCACGCATTCTCCGCTCATCCGCAGCGTTCAAGAAACCCGCTGCAAAGACACCAGCGCGATGCACGAAGCGTTGCTGAATTGACCCGCGCGTGGCGCAGGCGTCATTGCCGCGACATTCGCGCAATTCGGCAAAACGCCGGCATGACGTATTTTTGAGCAAGACGTTTAGTTGGTTTCGAAATGAAAATACATTTAAGCCTTGAGGCAAAACACGAAAGCTGCAATGCGAGAAAAAACATCAAACCGCAGCGAAGCAAGTCAGCGCTGTCCGCTAAATTGTTTGGCTCTATCGAAAAAGTAAACCATCCTCCCCGGCTGACCCTTGGGACGAAGGGCACATTTCTGGGCTGTTTTGACTAACATACCGAGCATTCCTCATTTAACCACATTGAGGGAGTAATCATTCATCACAACATGAGACGAGAAATCTTTTTGTCCCAGCCATTGCCATCTGCATTTTCAGGATTGGGCAGGGCATCATGACGGCCTCCGCCATTTTGGGGGTTTGTTTGCTGCCTGGCTCTTTGGCTTTTCGGCGCTGATCAGCATCATCAACCCGCCCGCCGGCGCGCTGATTTTCCATGGCATGACACGCTGGCTGACCGAACAGGAACGGGCCCGCTTGGCGCGATCCATCGCCATCAATAGCTTCATCGTGTTGCTTGGTGCCCTGTTCCTCGGCGCTCCTATCCTGGGCTTTTTCGGCATTTCCCTTGAAGCCCTGCGGATTGCGGGCGGGCTGACCGTTGCCGTGGCCGGCTGGCAGATGCTGAATGAGGAAGATGACAACCAGCGCCGCGAATCCCAGGCCCCCGCCGCCCTGGATACCGCCCCGGTGGAGCGCATGAGCTTCTTTCCGCTGACCCTGCCGCTGACCACCGGCCCGGGCACCATTGCAGCGTCTATCGCCCTTTCCGCGGAACGGCGCTCCTCCGAAATCAGCGATATCGTGCTGAACGCTTTGGCCTTCACGCTGATGGCCGCGACGGTGGCACTGACCGTCTGGATCGCCTATGCCAATGCCGCCGCGGTCGCGCGCCGCCTTGGCCCGACAGGCATGCTGATTGCTGCCAAACTGGCGGCATTTGTGCTGCTGTGCATCGGCGCGCAGATTATGCTGACCGGCGTGGTTGACGCGCTCACCCCCATTCTTGCGAAGCGCTGACGCGCTGCGACATTCCAAGACGAAAAGGAAAAAACCATGAACAGCACCGCCAAGATTGTTGATGTTGATTACGCGACAGACATGCTGATCCGCTTGCTCGCGATTGACAGCGTAACGGGGTTTGAAGCCGCCATCGGCGCTGCCATTGTGGATGAGTTGAAGAAGGTTGGCGTGCCAACAAGCGCGATCCGCTACGATACGGTCCACCAACGCATCAAGCTGCCGACCGAAGTGGGCAATCTGATCGTTGACCTGCCGGGCACAAAGCCCGGCCCGCGGCTGTTATTCTCCACGCATATGGATACAGTGCCGCTGTGTAAGGGCGCGAAGCCGCGGCGCGAGGGGGATCGCATCGTGTCTGATGGCACCACGGCTTTGGGTGGGGATAATGGCACAGGCTGCGCGGTGCTGATCGCGCTGGCAAAAACCCTGATTGATCACAAGCTGCCGCATCCGCCGATCACCATGCTGTTCACCGTGCGCGAAGAAAGCGGCCTGCATGGCGCGCGGGAACTTGACCCGAAGGACCTTGGCGGTGCCACCATGGGCTTCAATGTGGACAGCACCCATGCTGCCTTGCTGACCATCGGCGCGGTTGGCCAGCAGAATTGGGAAGTCACCATCAAGGGCAAGGCCGCCCATGCCGGGGTTGCGCCGGAACGCGGCATTTCCTCAACCCTGGTGGCATCCGTCGGGCTCACGGAAGCGCATCGTGCCGGCTGGTTCGGCAAGGTGGTGCAGCCGGAGGGCAAAGGCTCCTCCAATATTGGTATCTTCGGCGGCAAGGATGGCAAGCCCGCCGGCGATGCCACCAATGTCGTGACGGATTACGTGCATCTGGTTGGTGAAGCGCGCAGCACGGATGCTGCCTTTGCCGTCAAGATCACTGAAGCCTTTGAAGCCGCCTTCAACAAGGCGAAGGCCGAGGTGAAGGATGCCGATGGCAACATGGCGGAGGTGAGTTTCCAATCCCGCACCGCCTATCCGCCCTTCCTGATGTCGGAAGATGACCCCGCCGTGCAGCGCGCCAAGAAGGCTGCGCAAGCCATGGGGCTTGAACCCGTCACCATGGTCTCCGCAGGCGGGCTTGATGCGAATTGGCTGGTGAAGCATGGTGTGCCGACCGTGACCTTCGGCGCCGGTCAGGCTGAAATCCACACGGTCAATGAATATGTGGTTATTCCGGAATTTGCCCAAGGCTGCCGCCTGGCGGTTGCCATTGCGACGCTGGAGTAATATCCGCGCCCCATGCGCATCCTGCTGATCGAAGACGATAGAGCGACCGCCGATTACATCGCCAAGGGTCTGCAGGAAATCGGCCATGTCGTGCAGGTGGCGCGCACCGGGCGAGATGGCATGCTGCTCGCCGCTGGTGAGGCCTGGGATGTGATCGTCACCGATCGCATGCTGCCGGGGCCTGATGGCCTCACTATTCTGCGCACCTTGCGCGCTTCCAGCATCACCACCCCCGTGCTGGTGCTGACCGCACTTGGTGAGGTGGAGCGGCGCGTGGAAGGCCTTGATGCCGGCGCGGATGACTACTTGGCAAAGCCCTTCGCCTTCAGTGAACTCCGCGCGCGTATCGCGGCACTCGCGCGGCGCCCAGCGCCCGCCACCGACCCCGTGCTGCTGCAGGTGGGCGATATTGAATTGGACCTGCTGAAGCGCGTGGTGCGGCGCAATGGCCAGCCGGTAGAATTGCTGCCGACTGAAATGCGCCTGCTGGAATTCATGCTGCGCCGCCCCGATCAGGTGCTGACCAAGACCATGCTGCTGGAAGGGGTCTGGGATTTGAACTTCGATCCCTCCACCAACCTTGTTGAAGTGCATGTCAGCCGATTGCGACGCAAGCTGTCTCAGGATGGATCGCCCGCGCCCATTCAGACCATGCGTGGTGTTGGCTATATGCTCGGTGCGCCGAAGTGAGCACTATTGGCAGGCTGCTGCGTAGTTTTGCGCTGCGCACGGCGCTGCTAACCGCCTTTGGTGTCTTGGGCATTTCCGCGCTTGGCCTTGGGCTTGGGTGGCTGCGTAGCTCGCAAGCTTTGGAAGAAGCTTTGGACAGCACCATCCGCGCGGAGGCCGAATTATTGCTCGGCGAATTCCAGCGCTTCGGCATGATTGGCCTGACGCGCGCGGTGGAAGCGCGCACGCGGGACCGCACACCAAGCGCCATTCTGGTGCAGTTGCGCTTGCCGGATGGGCGCCCCCTTGCCGGGTCTGCGCGACTTTCCGGCGCGCCGATGGGCTTGCGCGGTTTTGTGACGCTCAGGGCGCCAGAAGGGCCGGTGCGCACGTTGGGCATTGGTGTTGCCACTGGCTTCACCTTGCTGGTCGCGGCCGAATTTGGCGCGGTGCTGGATACAGCTTCAACCCTCGCCACCACGCTGCTCGCGGCGGGCGCAATCGCCGTATTGCTTGCGCTCGCTTTCGGCTTGTTCATGGCGCGCGGGTTACAAAATCGCCTCAGGCGTGTCTCCGAAGCCGCTGAACAGGTGATGCATGGAGACCTCGCACGCCGTCTGCCCTTGGCCGGCAGCGCTGATGAATTCGACCGGTTGGCGGGCACGGTGAACACGCTGCTCGAACGGCAGGAAGCGCTGATCGAAGGCATGCGACAAGTCACGGTGGATGTCGCGCATGATTTGCGCGGGCCGCTTTCACGCCTGCGCCAAAAGCTGGAAGCCGCCCTTGCGCGCGCGCGCGATCCAACTGCCGATGGCGCAGCTTTTGAAGCTGCGCTTACCGAATTGGATACGGTCCTTGCCACCTTCACTGGGCTGCTCCGCATCGCGCAGCTTGAAGCCGGCCCGCCGCTGCCGCCGCAGGAAGCGCCGGTGGTGGAGCTTTCCGCGCTGGTGACAACACTCGCCGAGGCTTACGCGGTTGTCGCGGAAGAAGCCGGCAAGCGGCTTGAGGTGCAGGTGGCACCCGACCAGCGCCTGCATGGCGATGCCGCGCTGCTGCGCCAGATGCTGGCCAATCTGATAGACAATGCCCTGACCCATGGCGGGCAAGCCGTGCGCGTGGCGCTGCGCGCTGGCCCGGTGCTTGAAGTGGCCGATGATGGGCCAGGCGTACCGGCCGAAGAACGCGCGCGCGTGCTGCGCCGCTTTTATCGGCTAGACCGTAGCCGGGGCACACCGGGCAGCGGGCTTGGCCTGGCTTTGGTGACGGCGGTGGCGAAGCTTCATGGCGCGGCGCCGGTATTGTCAGACGCGGCGCCAGGGCTTTGCGTGACGGTGGATCTTTCCGGCGCAAAGGCCGAAAGCTGACAGGCCCAATCCTGAAAATCATTTCAGCTTCGCGTTCGGGACTTTACAGCAGGTTTTCTCCATTTTCGCAATCAAGGCGAAAGCGAATCAGCGCCCTGCCCTTTTGATGGAGAAAACAACTCATGGCTACTTCCAGCCCCGCCCGCCGTACTGCGCGCTATGCGCTGCTCGGCCTTTTGCTTGGTTCAACCGCGCTGACCGGCCTTGCCGTGCACGCACAAAATGCCCCGGCGCCTGTTGCCCCGGCCATCACGCTTGACCGCGCCGCACCCGCTGCCGGCTTTGCCGAGTTGGTGAAGGCCGTGCGTCCCGCCGTTGTCACCATCAATGTCGCCGGCAAGGCGCCACGCGCGGAAATGGGCATGCCCAACCCCGGCCAAGGCCGCGTGCAGGGCACGGGTTCGGGCTTCGTGATTGATGCCGCCGGCTTCATCGTGACCAATAACCATGTTGTGGAAGGCGCCAACCGCATCATCGTAAAGCTTGAAGACGGCCGTGAATTACAGGCCCGCGTGGTTGGCCGCGATGCGCGCACCGATGTCGCGCTGCTAAAGATTGAAGCCGGCGCGCCGCTACCCTTCGTGGCCCTGGGTGATTCTGATCGCGCCCAGCCCGGCGATTGGGTGGTGGCCATGGGCAATCCCTATGGCCTGTCCGGCACTGTGACCACGGGTGTGGTTTCCGCGACTGGCCGGGACATCGGCTCTGGCCCCTATGATGATTTCATCCAGGTGGATGCGTCTATCAATCAGGGCAATTCCGGCGGCCCGCTTTTCGCCCGCGATGGCGGCGTGATTGGCGTGAACACGGCAATCTTCAGCCCGACCGGTGGTTCGGTTGGCATCGGCTTTGCCGTGCCGTCCAACATGGTGAAGCGCGTTGTGTTGGAACTGCGTGAGAAAGGCCAAGTGGAGCGCGGCTTCCTTGGCGTTTCGACCCAGCCCGTGAATGCGGCCATGGCGGCGGCGTTGAAGTTGCCGGCCAAGGGCGCTGAAGCCCCGCAGGGTGCCCTTGTGGCAGGTGTGGAAAATGACAGCCCCGCCGCCAAGGCTGGCCTCAAGCCCGGCGATGTGGTGACGGCGCTGGATGGCAAGGCCGTGCGCAACCCGCGTGACCTGGCGCGCAGCGTGGCGGATCTCCGCCCCGGTGCGAAGGCTGATCTGAAGCTCTGGCGCGATGGTGCGGAAGCCAGTCTGCGTGTGGATATCGCTGCTCAGCCTGGTACGGAACGTGCCCGCGCGGGTGCGGAACAATCCAACGCGCCGCGTATTGGTGTTTCGCTCGCGCCGATCACGCCGGAAGCGCGTGCATCACTCCGCCTGCCCAATGATGCGAAGGGTGCGCTGGTGCAGGCCGTGGAGCCGAATTCACGCGCCCAGGAAGCCGGCTTGCGCCGTGGCGATGTGATTGTGGGTGTCGGCGCGGCGGCGACCGATGATGCTGAAGCCGTGCTGCGTGCGTTGCGTGAGGCGAATGCCGCGGGCGGTGCGGTTGCGGTGCGCATCATGCGTGATGGCAAGCCGGCCTTCATCGCCGTGCCGGCCGCGCAGGCCTGAAGACTGAGTGGGTCAGGCGACTACCTGACCTAATTCACAGCAAAGCTGGAGACGAATTGCCGTGCGCCGTGCGGAGACGTCCCGCAACGGCCGCGGTTTCCAGCCTGGCCGGCCATGGTGGCAGAACTGACCCCTTAAACCACCATGGCCGGTTTTTTATGTGTGCCTTCAGAACCGCACAATGCCAACGGCCAGTATGCGATTGGCGATGCCGTGGCCCACACGATTAGCACCCGCCGCCGCCGCGCCATCTTCAAGATCACGCCGGCTGAAAACATACTCCAGCCCCAGATCAAGCCAACCAAAAGGCATGCGGCTGGTCGGGCGATCGGCAAAGGGGCTCCAGATCAGATTGGCAATCACCTGCTGCATTTCCCGGTTCCGCGCCAAGGCCCCAGGCGTGCCAGTGCCGAACTGGATCGAGGATGGGAAATCCTGCCGCGCGTAAGCATAAGAAACCGTGCTCCGCACAAAATCCGTCCAGAAGCGCCGATAGCCGATGGTGCCGCCATAAGTCGGTACCGAATCAAGGCTGTAATCCATGCCGGTCGCGGTAATGATATCGGAAATACCGCCCTGGCCGAAAGTATTGCCGGCAAAATAGCGACCGATCCCCTCGCCATAATAGCCCATCAGCATCAGCTCATCGCGCCCGAGGCCAGCGATCCATTTGCCTAGAGGCAGGCGCGTATGGGCGGCAAGGCCCCAGCCATAGGTGCTCTCGCTCGGCCTTGGGCCAAGCGTGGTGCCATCCGGTTCAAGCGATAGCTGCCGGAACAAGCCGCGCAGCACGTATTCCTCGGCACCGTCACGCCACGTCAGGCGCGTCAGCAGATCCGGCATCTGATCGAAGGCTGGGGTGGCGCCGCCATCAAAACGCACCGGTGACAAGGCAGGTCCATTTTGCGTAAGGATATCGCCGAAGGAAGATTCAACCGAGCCTTGCAGGCTCCAATTACCCCCGAAGCGATGTGAAACACGGAATTGCGCCTGACGGATGAAGGATTGATTGAGGTTGGTGGCGTCGTGAAGCGCCTCTGTCAGCCCCTCATTCCAGAGGCTATTTGTGTGGCCGAGCAGGTAGCTCCAATCATCGCGGGTCAATTCGGCGAAGGCCTGCCTGATCCGGAAGGCGAGATCACCGCCCTGTACAATCTCTCCACGGAAATCGCCTTCGATGGTGGTATCGAGCCGCCCCCAGGCATTATCGCCGCGCGTATCAAAACCGAAGCGCGAACTGCGCGCAGTAATGTCGCCATCGCCAGGCTGCGTGTTTTTGGCCGTCAGCGGAATACCCTGCACTGAAGCCGCATCGGTCGGGTTGCGCGCATTGAAATCGCGATAACCCGTCAGGCGCAGAAACCCGTAAAGCCGCACGGTCGTATCAGTATTTGGGATGCGCATGGCAAGCCCATCCAGGCTCCCGCGCAGCGCCTCATCCACTTCGGCGCGTACGGCCTCGGGCGAGCGCGGCGCGGCGGCGGGGGCGGCAGCGACAGCGACAGCGGTGGCCGGCGCCGGTGCAGGGCGCGGTGCAGCAGCGCGGGCAGGCGCGGGTGTCGCCGCCGGTGCAGGTGCGGGCACGGGCGCTGCAACCGCGGCCGGGCGTTGCGGGCGGCGTTCACGTTCAAGTTCATTGACGCGCTGTTGCAACGCATCAATGCGCCGCATCAGATCTTCCATTGTGGGCTGCTGAGCGAAAGCCGGCGCAGCACCAACCATCAGACCCAGCACGGCAGCCCCGGCCCATTTTGATCTCATTTACATGCCCCCTGTTTCTTGTGGCGCTGCCGCCAAGACTTTCTCTAATGTAGCTTGAAACTAAGGGTCAGCACCGCACATTGGCCAAGTGTCGCGCAACTGTGCAGGGTATCTCTTGGGCGTCCCTCGCGGATCAGGTGCTAAAACCGAAACGCAATACTGACCGACCCGAATTGCGAAGCCTCTCGCTGTGTTTCGAATTCCTTGCTGCGGATCGTATAGGTCGCGGTCAGACGCGCGCCCTCAAAAATCAACGCAACGCCGACGCTGGCATCACCAACCAGCACTTCCCGATCCACGCTCCGGCTATCGCGCCAGGTATTGCCATCCAATGATATATCACGCGCCACCGCGCGACCTTCAACACCGCCAAAGACATACCAGCCAAAGCGCCCGGTCGGCTGGAAGAAAACCGAGCCAGCGGAAACCGGGCGCACGCGCGGCGGACCGAAATCCGCTTCAAGCTCTGTCCCGTAGCGCAACAGCATGCCCCCGGCAGCGTAAGTATGCACATTGCCAAGGCTGGCCGCGAGGCTCGGCACCAAGCCAAATCGCCGCCCACCCGCATCGGCTTCGCCATTCAGACGCCATTGCCTGTTCGCCACCAGATTGACGCCGGGTTCATCACGCAGCTGGTAATCCCAGCCATAGGCGCGATCAATGCGCATCATGTCATGCGTCGTGTTCTGTACCCATTCGCCAAGCGCGGAAGGCCCGATAACGCCAAGCTGCAATTCCAGCGTGCCCATCTCGCGCGCCGTATAGGAATGCAGCGAAACCGCGCCGTAAAGCCAGGCGGCATAGGGGCGATCCTTCGGGTCAGGATTGGTCGCCAACGTGTCTTCCGGCGTGTAAATCTTCTGCCCGAAACTAAGGCCCCAGCGCGTCACGCCACCACCTGGGAAGAACAGGTTTGGCCCCTCTGTCAGCCCCGCAAGCCAAGCAGGCGGTTCATAGGAAGGGGCCCGCCAGGCGAAAAGAAAGCCATTGGTGTAGTAGCGATCATTGCCGGAGAAGGTGTCATTTTCCAACAGAAACGCGAAGGTGCCTGCTGGGTCAGCCTGTTGCTGCGCAGGCGTTTGGGCCAGGGCGGGCAGCGCCGCAATAAGCGCTGCGCTGCCCAGTAAGAATCGTTGGAAGCCGCCCATGCTTCAGAACGGCCAGATCAACGGCACAACGAAGACGCAGACGATGAAGAACCAAATCATCATCGGCAGGCCGAACTTCCAGTAATCGCCAAAGGCATAGCCGCCCGGGCGCATCACCATCAGATTGGTTGGCGTCGCGATCGGCGTCAGGAATGCAGCGGCGGCGGCGATACCGATGCTCATCAGCACCGGTATGGGCGAAATCCCCATGGAGGTTGCGGCAGCAACGCCAACCGGAATGATAATCAGCGCCGTTGCAGTATTGCTGATCAACTGGCCAAGCACCGCTGTCAGCACAAAAATCCCCGCCAGCAGAATAATCGGGCTGCCGCCCGCCGCCATGGCCACCAGCCCATCCGCCATCAATTGCGCCGCGCCGGTTTGTACCATGGCTGTCGAAAGCGGCATCATTGCCGCGACCAGGATCACCGTTGTCCAGTCAACCGCGCGATAGCTTTGATCCACAGTTACCACGCGCGACAAAATCAGAATGAAGCAGGCAGCGATGCCGACCACCGCACCTGGCAGCAGCCCGGTCGCGAGGAAAAACACCATGCCGGCCAGCACACCAAGCGTGGTCCAAGCGCCAGCGCCAAGCGGCACCGCCTGACGGCGCACCGTATCAGGCGAATTCACCACCAGCACTTGCGGATCGGCAAGGCGCGTATCAAGCGCCTTCCATGTTCCCTGCAACAGCAACGTATCGCCCGCCTGCAATTGCACCGGCTCAGCGCCCACATCCTCTCCACCACGCTGGATGGCGATAACCACCAGATCACCGCTTTCGGTGATCATGCCTTGATAGGCGGTCTGGCCGATCATTTCCGAACGCGGCGGGATCATGACTTCCGCAAGGCCCGAGCTGCGATTGAACAGGCTATCGCGCAAATCCTCATCGCTGTTTTCAAGTCGGAAGGCCAAATGTTGTTCAGTGGCCAGCCGCGCTGCATCCTCGCCTTGGCCGGAAACCAGCAGGAAATCGCCCTCCATCATGGTGGGGCGGCGTAGCCTATCGCCCGTTAGGCCATCATTCACGGCGACCAGGCGAAGCCCCGCCCAGCTATCTTCCTGCAGCGCAGATGGCGGCTGGCCGATCAATGGCGAAGTGGCGCGCAACCGAAGCCGGAACAGACCTTCCTTCAACCGGTATTGCTCAACAAGCGTGGTCGCATGGCGGCTGAAATCCACACTCATGGTCTCACCGGCGCGATGCGGCAGCAGCTTCCGCCCGAACAGCAGGGTGATGGTAATCACGCCCAGCAACAGCGGAATGCCAACAATGGTGAATTCGAAAAAACCGATGGCGCGGGCACCGGCATCGAGCGCCGCCTCACTCACCAGCACGTTCACAGGAGAACCGGTGAGCGCCAATTTCGACCCCGCATGCGCCGCAAAAACCATCGGCATGAGCAATTGTGATGGCGGCAGGCGCAGCCGGAGTGCCAAGACAACAACCACCGGCAAAAGCGCCGCAATCGCGCCATTGAGGCTGATAAGGGCAGTCAACATCGCCGCCAGCAGGGAAATCAGCACCAGCAATCGCGAGCGGCTATTCTCACCAGCGCCGCGGATCAGCATCTGCCCTGCCCAGGCCGTGACGCCGGTGCGGTCCAGCGCAGCACTCACCACAAAAAGAGTCGCGATGAACATCACCGCCGGATCGCCGAAGCCCGACAGTGCCTGGTTCAGCGTGACAAGGCCGGTGGCGTAAAGCGCCATGCCGACACCCATGGCCACCAGAATGACGGGAATGCGATTCCAGATGAAAAGCACAATGGCCGCGAGGATGATCGCGGCCATGATGGTGATGTCATTCATGCGCTAGAGCCCCCAAGGCAGGCCGAGCATATACCAAGCTGCCAAAAGCGTGGTCCAAACCACGGAAATCGCGATGACATAAGGCAGCATCAGCGCAATTACTGTACCCACCCCCGCATCCTTCTGATACTTGATCGCAAAGGTCACGATCATCGCGAAATAGGCGTTGAGCGGCGTGATGGAATTCATCGGGCTATCACCGACGCGATAGGCCGCCAGCACCACTTCCGGCGCCACGCCAAGCTGCATGAGCAGCGGCACGAAAACCGGCGCGAAGATCGCCCATTTCGCAATCGCCGCGGTGATGATCAGGTCAATGCCAAAGACCGCAATGACAAAGCCGATCAGCAGCGCAACCGTTGGCAGATTCAGTTTTTCCAGGAATTCCGCCATGGAAACCGCCGCAAGGGTCGCCATGTTGGAATAATTGAAGATGGCAATGAACTGGCTGATCACCAGCAGCAGCAGGATCAACCCCGCCAGCGCGCCGATGGATTTTTGAATGGCGGCAATAGCTTCGGCCCCCGTGCGCATGGTGCCGGCCGCGCGGCCATACGCAATGCCGCAGACCAGGAAGATCAGCGCAATGGAAACAATCAGGCTACCCATGAAGGGCGAAGACCCGATGATGGCGCCGGTTTCGGGATTGCGGAGCGGCGCGCCCGGCGGCAGCGTCAGTAGGCCGATAAAGGCCAGCACGCCGAACAAGGCATTCCGCGCAGCGCGCAGGCCCTTATATTCTTCCTCGGACAGAACATTCTCACCCGGTACTTCATAATCGCCCTTGTAAGGACCAAGGCGCGGTTCGATCACCCTTTCGGTGATCACGCCAATCAGCACCGTCAGCACCACGACGGACGCGATGGAAAACCAGACATTCGCCGCAAGATCAATCGAAACATTCGGATTGACCAGCCGCGCCGCATCATTGGTGATTTCCGTCAGAATGCCATCCACCGGCACGATCATGACATTGACCATGAAGGCGGAAGCAACCGCGGCAAAGGCCATGGCGAGGCCCGCCAAGGGATGCCGCCCAACCGAAAGAAAGGCCGCCGCCGCCAGCGGGATAAGTACCAAATAACCCGCATCCGCCGCGATAGACGAAACAATGCCGACGAACACAAGGATATAGGTCAGCAGCTTCGGTGGCGCGACGATTACCAGCTTGCGGATAAGCGCCTTCACCAAGCCAGCTTCTTCCGCAACGCCAACGCCCACCATGGCAACAATGATCACGCCAACCGCGTTGAAGCCCATGAAATTGGGCACCACGCCGGTGAACATGAAGCGAATGCCATCAATCGTCAGCAAGCTACGCGCCGCTGTTGTGGCCTGTTCGATCTTGCCGGTCGCGGGGTTATAGGCCTGATAGGTCACCTGCGCGCCAAGCAGCGACAGCAGGGCTGAGAGCAACACCACAAAGACGATCAGATAGACAAAGATCATCACCGGATGCGGCACGCGGTTGCCCACGCGCTCCACCGTATCCAAAAGGCGCTGCATGATGGATTTAGGTTCGTCTTTCACCGGGTAATTTTTCGACGCGCTCATTGTGACAATGCCTCCAGAATACGTGCCCAGGAACGGATGCCTTTCTGGAAGCTTTCCAGATTGTATTTCTCATTCGGGCTATGAATGCGGTCATCTTCCAGACCGAAGCCGGCCAGCACTACATCCATGCCAAGCGATGTCTTCAGCATATGCGTGACCGGGATGGAACCGCCCGAGCCGATAAAGACCGCAGGCTTGCCCCATTCATCGGACAGCGCCGCGCGCGCCTTGGCGAAGGCAGGGTCCGTATCCGGGAAGCGAATGGCGCGGCCTGATCCATGTTCAATGAATTCCGCCCTGCAATCCGAAGGCAGGCGCGCCATCACATGCGCGCGGAAGGCCTTGCGGATGGCGTGCGGGTCTTGGTCAAACACCAGGCGGAAAGATACTTTGGCGGAAGCTTGCGCCGGAATGACGGTCTTGAAACCATCACCCTGATAGCCGCCGCCCATGCCGTTGATTTCGCATGTCGGGCGCGACCAGACCATTTCCAGCGCATCCCGACCCTTCTCACCGGCTGGCTGCGACAGGCCAATGACACCGAGGAACTTCTCGGCGGTGAAGCCAAGCGTTCCCCATTGCTGCTTCAGGCTTTCCGGCAATTCCGGCACGCCATCATAAAAGCCAGGCAGCGTCACGCGGCCCTGGTCATCGTAAAGATCAGCCAGGATCTTCGCCAAAATCCGGTTCGGATTGGCCGCCGCCATGCCGTAAAAACCGGAATGCAAATCGCGGTCTGCGGCGTGGATGATCACTTCCTCGCCGCAAAGCCCGCGCAGCATGGTGACAATGGCGGGGGTTTGCGGGTCCCACATATTGGTATCGCAGATCAGGCCGATATCCGCCTTCAATTCTTGGCTGTTGGCCTCAAGGAAGCCGGGCAGATTGACACCGCCCGATTCTTCCTCACCTTCCAGCAGGAGGGAAACCGGGATGGGCAGCTTGCCCGTCACGGCCTTCCAAGCGCGGCAGGCTTCGACAAAGGCCATGAACTGGCCCTTATCATCCGCGCTGCCACGGCCACGAATCACCTTCGTGCCATCGGCCATGGCTTCGATCACCGGGTCAAACGGGTCACGGTCCCATAATTCCAAGGGGTCCACCGGCTGGACATCATAATGCCCGTAGAACAACGCCGAGGCACCCTTGGCGCTGCGGTCATGCGCCACCACGATGGGATGGCCAGGCGTTGGTCGTGCCGAGGCTTCAAAGCCAATGCTGCGCAAATCCGCCGCATGCCATTCGGCATTGGCCGCGCAATCCTTCGCGAATGCGGGGTCGGTCGAGATGGATTTGATGCGGAGCACGGTAAAAAGGCGCTCCAGCGCGCCCCCCATGTCGGCGTCTATATGCGCCAGAACCCTGTCGAGATCGCTCATGTTTTCTTGCCTGCCATCCTGACCAGCGGGCGCGCTTGGGGCAGCACGCAGCTTGGCCTTCATATTCGGTGTAGCTGTCTAGCACATAATGGCCTTGCACGGCACGTCCCGGGGCTGTGCCCCCCGTCCGGCGGGCGGCGCCGGGGGCGTGCTGGCGCCGCGCGGCTCCGGCAAGCTATGGTTTATCCATGTCTGATCAAACCTTTCTTTCCGTCCACGCGCTGCTGCTGGCTGAGCGGCTTGAAACGCGCGCGCTTGAACGGCGCGGCCCTGTGCTGCCTGGGGCGCTCAGCCTTGGCGAATTGCCCGGCGGTGGGCGCGCCTTTGCCTTCCGCTGGGGCGCGGTTGTGACCATCGGCGCCACGCTGGAACAGGCCGAGGCTTTGGCCGCGCAACTCCGCCCGCATCTCCATGAACCGCTTGACGTGCCAGAGCATGAAACAGCGGAGATCATCATCGGCGCGGCGGAAGATGGCGCGGATGAGGCCGGCACCATCATGTTGCGAGACGACACGCCGGCGCGCCTGGCGCTGGTGGCCAAGGCGCTCGCCAAAAGCGCGGTACTGACCCATCAGGAGGAGATGCTGGCGCGCACGCTGGACCGGCTGGAAGCACCTTTGGAACGGCTACGGCGCGGGCAGCTTGGCTTGCCGACGCGGATGATCGTGCCACTGATCGGGGAGGCGATATCCGCCCGCGCGCGCGCCTCGGCACGCGTGGATACGGCGGCCAAACCCGAATTGCTGTGGGACCATCCCGAATTGGCGCCGCTGCACGCGACCCTTGCGGCGGAATGGGAGCTTGCAGAACGCACCGAAGCGCTTGCCGGCAAGCTTGAGATGGTGCGCGAAATCTCCGAAACTTTGCTGGATTTAACGGAAACGCGCCGCTCACGCCTATTGGAATTGGCGGTGGTGCTGCTGATCGCGACTGAAGTCGCGACGACGCTTTACGGGCTTATCGTGCCGTAACGGCGGACTGCATTTCTCAGCAATGCTTCAAGGCCCCGGCGGTGGCGGAGAAATCAGCCCGACCGGCGGCGGTGCCGTCACCCAGCTTGTCACATCACGGCCACGCGCCTCACCATAGGCGAAAAGCGCGCGCATATAGGCATTATCAAAGAATCTGGGCCGCGGCGTATCGAAATCCGGCCCGATGCTTTGCAGACGAAAGCCGATGCGATCGCGGTAAGTGCTCAGATAAATCCGATCAAGATCATTGATGGAGGAGAAATGCAACAGCGTCTGCGCAGACCTGCGCGCGATGCTGAAAATGCCACCAGGTGGGTCGGTGATTGCCACATCCACGCGGCCATTGCGAATGACCCAGGCCGTGGTTTCGCGTTGCTGTCCGGCGGGGCCCGCCAAAGCGCGTGGGCGGAGCCTGGCCGGATAGAGAAAAACCTGCATCGCCGCGCCGCCATCCACATGCATTTCCTGGAAAGCCCGCCCATTGGCTTCGACATCAATCATCACGGGTGGAAAAGCGCCGGGGATGGAAGCAGAGGCCAATAAAATACGCCGAAACAGATTGAGAGCCTCAGGATGGCCACTCGCTGCAATCGCACCGATGTTCCAGATTACCGGGCGCCCGACATCCAGATTGACCGTGCCGATCAGCAATAGCCGCCCACGTTGATGTTCTGCCGCAATGGCCTGCAACATCGCCGCATCAGCATGGCGTTCAATCAGGCGCGCCAGCGGCGCGGTATCGGCAAGCGCCTCGCGGAAAAGCACGGACAAGGCAAGCCGGCCAAGCTGCACCACATCACTCGGTGCGATTTCGGTGAATAGCGCGCGCAGTTGCGGATCATAGGAAGGCCCAAGAAAAGCAAAGGGCGCAATCAGGGCGCCGGCGGAAATGCCCGTGACCAATTCGAATTCCGGTCTTTGGCCGGTTTCGGTCCAGCCCACCAGCACACCGGCGCCAAAGGCGCCATCATCAGCGCCACCCGAAAGCGCCAGGAAATGTGCAGGCGGAATGCGCCCCCCACGCCCCATTGGCCGCCCCGCATTCCGGCGGCTCAGGACGCGTTCGTAATAGGCAATGATCGGCGCAGGATCGCCATCTGCCCAGAAGCGTGAATCCGGCACGCCCAGGACATCAATGGCGGTCACCTGTTGTGAGGGCGGTGCCGGCAGGCGCGTAATGCTGGCGCAGCCTGCCAAAAAGGCGAGCAGCAGGCAGGCCGCGACGGCACGAAGGGCGAAGCCGGCCCTCATGCGCGGAACCGCATCCTGCCTGCGGGCATCATCCGCCGGATGCTCCAGCCAAGGCTTCACGCAGCGTGGCTTCCTTGGTTTCATCGAAGGAGGTGCGCATGATTTTACCACCCATGCCTTGCAGCCCTTCCATCACACGCTCGGCGGTCATTTTGCGGATCAGCAGAAACAGCGCGGCTTCACCGCCCTGAAGGCTTTCTGCCACTTCCTTCATGAATTTATCATTGATGCCGACATCCGTGAGCCGCCCCGAAACCGCGCCGGCCGCCGCACCCATCGCCGCGCCCGCGAGCGGGTTGAGGAACAATAGCCCAATCAAGGCCCCCCACATCGCCCCGCCCGCAGCACCAGCGGCTGTCGGTTGAAAGGTCTGGTTCAGCTTGATGCTGCCATCAGGCTTGCGGAGTGCCACCACGGAATCACCAAGTTCAATCAGGTATTCGCGCTGCATGGAGGCAACACGCGTGCGGGCTTCTTCAGCCTGCGCTTCGGTGGGGAAGGAAATGACAAGAAGATCAGCCATGATGTTGGTTCCTAATTGCTGGCCTTGGCGAAGTCCGACACGCTGCGGGCCGTGGCGCGCTTGCCGGGACTGGGGAAGGGCATCGCGTGGTGGCCAAATGGCGTCACCTTGCGCCCTGTCTCAGTCAGGTTTGAACAACTGCGCCTAGGAGTTTCTATCCCATGCGGCAGCCCATAAAGGCAAGGGATTCTCAGGGGCAGAAATAATGAAGTTTTAGATTCAAGAAGTGTGCTGCGATAGCGGACCAAGTTACTGCGGGGGATGAGCCTTCCGTCCCCATGTTAGGCGCCTTATCCCCGCGCCTGCATCTGTGGCTGGCACACTGACCGGCTTGGGGATAGAAAATGCTGACTTCTCGCGCGGGAGAGCGGCAGTTTTGCCTCATCCATCATCAACCCTGACCGAAACGTCGGCGCCGCGCCTTGGCATGAGCGCTGGGCCGCCGGATCGTTTTGCGGTGGATACGCGCGACCTGCCGCCCGCGATCCGCTTTGATGTCTGGCGCGCCTTTTGGGAGCCGGTGGTGCATGTCGCGGCGCCGCGTTCTGGTGCGGCTGGCTTTTGCGGCCATGCTGAACTCCGTCGCCTTGGCCGCCATGTCTTGCTGAAAATCGAAGCCGATGCCGCCGACTATCGCCGCGCCCGCAGTGAAGGGCTGCGCGACGGGCTGGATCATTGGCTGCTGGCGCTCCGCCTTGGCGCAGCGGATGGGCAGCCTGAGGAATTATTGCTCGGCTCCCTCTCACTCGGCTTTGGGGTGCGCCGGCTTGGTGGCAATTGGTGCGGCGTGCTCATTCAGCCTGAACACCTGCCGCAACTCGCCCCGGTTTTCGCAACCATGCGCAGCATGCCGCTGCGCAGCCCGGCAGCGCGCATGCTGGGCGGCATGCTGCCGCGCATGGCGGCCTCGGCCGATGAAATCAACGCGGAAGATGCGCCACGCTTGGAAGCGGCGCTGTCTTCCATGCTGACCGCCTGCCTGATGGGCCTGGAAATGCGCCCGGCGACAACGCGCCAGCAATTGGAAGCGGCGCGCCGCGCGCGCGTCGTGGCGCTGGTGGATGCGGCGCTTGGCGAGGCGGAGCTTTCACCGGCAATGCTTGTGCAACGCTCAGGGATTTCGCGTTCGGAACTCTATCGCTGCTTCGCGCCGATTGGCGGCATTGCGCGCGTTATTCAACAGCGCCGGCTGCGCCAGGCGTACCGAGAATTGGTGCGCGTGGATGCGCCGCCTTCGGTGAGCCGCATCGGGGAAGCAGTCGGCTTTTACGACCCATCCAGCTTCACCCGCGCCTTCCGCCGAGAATTCGGCTGCACGCCAAGCGAAGTACTGACGCGCCGCGCACCGCAAGCAAGCCGGGCCGCGCCTGGGCTTGCCGCTGCTCTCAGCTTTCGCTGATCACCTTTCGGTCGCTCTGGCGCTCCAGACTGGCGACGTAAAGCGCCGGCAGCACCACCAGCGTCAGCAAGGTCGCCACCAAAAGCCCGCCCATAATGGCGAAGGCCATCGGCCCCCAGAATACCGTCGGCGCAATCGGAATAAGCCCCAGCACGGTGGAAAGCGCCGTCAGCATCATTGGCCTGAGGCGAGAGGTCGCCGCTGCCACCACCGCATCCCGTAGCGGCAAACCGGCCGCGCGGTCTTCCTCAATCTGCACAATCAGGATCACGCCATTTTTCGCGATCATGCCAAGCAAAGCCAGGATGCCAAGAATGGCCACAAAGCCAAGCGGCCGGCCAAAGGCAAGCAGCGCCGCCACCACGCCAATCAGCCCAAGCGGCAGGATTGCCACCACCAGGCCAAGCCGCGCGAAGTTTTGCAACTGAAACATCAGCGCGGTCAGCATCACAACGATCATGATGGGCACCACCGCCAAGACCGAAGCGCGGCTTTTCGCACTTTCTTCCGCAATACCGCCGATTTCGATGGCATAGCCCGCGGGCAGGCGCGTTTGCAGTTCCGCGATGCGTGGCGCGAGTTCCGCCACCACTGATTCAGGCAGCACGCCCGGGCGGACATCGGCCTGCACGGTCAACGCCAAAACGCGATCCCGGCGCCAGACCAGCGGGTATTCCTGCCCGTAGGAAATCGTGGCGAATTGGCCAAGCGCCACGGTGCGGCCACCCGGGATCGGCACCTGCATGGTTTGCAGCGTATCGAGTGAGATGCGTTCGCTCGCCGTTGCGCGGGCCAGCACATTCACCAGATAAATATCGTCGCGGATTTGCGTAATCACGCTGCCGGTGATCACGGCATTCAAGGTGGCGGCAAGGGCCGCGGAAGAAAGCCCAAGCTGGCGCGCCTGGTCCTGATCCACTTCAATGCGCAATTGCCGCGCGGGCTCAATCCAGTCGAAGCTTGGGCTGCGTACCCCGCCACTGGTCGCGACAACTTGCGCGAGTTCCTTGGCTATGCCGCGAATGCCCTCAATCTCCGGCCCCAACACGCGGTATTGAATGGGCCAGCCAACCGGTGGGCCCAATTCCAGCGGCGCCACGCGCGAAATGGCGGCAGGGAATTGTTCCGCAAGCAAGGCTTCGATGCGCGGTTGCAGGCGTTTGCGCGCCTCAAAATCCTTCGCCACCACAACGGCCTGGGCGAAGAACGGGTTGGGTAGTTGCACATTGAGCGGCAGATAGAAGCGGATCGCGCCGCGCCCGACATAGCTGCTCCAATGCGCAATATCCGGGTCTTTGGCGAAGGCCGCATCCAGCCTTTCCATCGCTGCCTCAGACGCGTGGATTGAAGCGTTTTGCGGCAGCGTCAGATCCACCACCAATTCAGGCCGGTCGGATGAAGGAAAGAATTGCTGCGGCACAAAGCGCACCGCGAAAAGCGCAATGGCAAAGGCAGCGACCGCGGCGGCAATCGTGATCCACCGGAAGCGGATCGCCATATGCAGGAAGGCCGCATAGCCGCGCAACAACCGCCCAGGCGCCGGCGCTTGGCCGGCCGTTGCCAGCTTCGGCGCCTTCAAAATCGCCATGCCAAGCAGGGGCGCGAACATCACGGCGACAAACCAGGAAACCACCAGCGCAATGCCCACCACCGCGAAGATGGAAAAGGTATATTCGCCGGCGGAACTGGCCGCGAAGCCAATCGGCAAAAAGCCCGCGATGGTGACCAAAGTGCCGGTCAGCATGGGTGCGGCCAGCGTCCGATACGCAAAAGTCGCTGCCTGATCCTTGCGATCACCAACAGAAAGCCGCCGGATCATGGCGTCAATCGTCGTCATCGCATCGTCCACCAGCAGCGTCAGCGCGATGATCAGGGCACCAAGCGAAATGCGTTGCAGGTCAATCCCCGCCAGCAGCATCAGCGGGAACACAATGGCGAGCGTCAAGGGAATGGAAAGCGCCACCACCGCCCCGGCCCGCACACCAAGTGCGACGAAACTCACCGCCATGATGATCAGGATCGCCTGCCAAAGGCTTTCGGTGAAATCGCCAATGGCGATATCCACAGTCTCCGCCTGATCGGCCACCAGGAAGGGCTCGATCCCGATTGGCAAGCTGCTTTCAATCTTGCGCATTTCGAGGCGCAGATTCTTGCCAAGCGCCAGAATATCCCCGCCTTCGCGCATGGCCACCGCAAGACCAATGGCGGGCTTGCCATTAACGCGGAATATGGGCTGCGGCGGGTCCGTGAATCCCCGGCGGATTTCAGCAATATCGGTCAGCCGTATCAGCCGATCACCGGCCAGGAAGGACACCGCCGCAAGATCGGCCTCATTCTGGAAAGCGCCGGAAACGCGAAGTGCGAGGCGTTCCGCACCGGTCTGCACCAACCCCGCCGGGCGCACCGCGTTTTGCGCCTGAAGGGCAGCGATCAGCGCCGGGTAATTCAGCCCAAGCCCGGCAAGACGTTCCAGCGAGAATTCAATGAAAATCACCTCATCCTGCGCGCCCAGGATTTCGATTTTCGTGACATCGGGCACGCGCAGCAGGCGCGAACGCACCGCTTCCACCTGATCACGCAATTCACGATGTCCGAAGCCATCGGCAGTGAAGCCGAAGATGATGCCGAAAGTATCGCCGAAATCATCATCGAAGCCGGGGCCGATCACCCCTTGCGGCAGGGTGTGGCGCATATCGCCCACGCGCTTGCGCACTTCATACCACATATCCGGCACCACCGCTGCCGGCGTCGCGCCTTTCAATTCAACGAAGATCGTGGTCTGGCCCGCGACAGTGTAGCTCCGCAGGCGGTCGAGATTGGGCGTTTCCTGCAGCGTACGCTCCAGCCGCTCGGTCACTTGCAGCAGGGTTTCCTCAATGGTTGCGCCGGGCCAGGCGGCCTGCACAACCATGGTGCGGAAGGTAAACGCCGGGTCTTCATTACGACCAAGCCGCAAGAACACCAGCGTGCCGGCAATTACCGCCACCAGCATGAAAAACATGACCAGTTGCGGCCGCTTGATGGACCATTCGGAAAGATTGGGGCCGATCACTGCGGGGCGTCCAGCAAGCGCACCTTCTGCCCGGGGCGCAGAGCCTGCACGCCGGCGGTCACCACCACATCCCCGCGCGCGAGGCCAGAGCCAATCACAACGCGCGTCGGGTCATGGCGCAGAACCTCAACGGGGCGCATCGCAACCGTGCGTGCGGCCGTGTCCACCACCCAAACAGCAGGGCTTGCGCCCTGGCGCGTGAGCGCACTGGCCGGGATGGCATAGCCGCCACCGCCCGCAATCTCCATCCGTCCCGTCACCGTGGACCCAAGCCTGAGTCCGGCGGGCGGATTATCCAGGCCAATGCGCACCCGGAAAGTCCCCGTCACCGCATCGGCGCTGGGGGAAACTTCACGCACACGGCCCGCAGCACGCACTGTTGGGTCAAGCGTCAGCGCCACCATCACCACCGCATCAGCCGGCGCGCGGTCCTTCACTGAAGGCGGTACGTCAAAAACGCCATCCAGGCCTTCCTGGCGCGCAAGCCGCACAATCATGCGACCGGGGGCGACAACCTCACCGGGTTCCGCACCACGGGCGGTGACGGTGCCGGGCGCATCCGCCAGCAGCACGGTGTAGCCCAGGCGGTTTTCAGCGATATTCACCTGGGCTTCAGCGGAATCCACGGCGCTGGTCGCGGTTTGCAATTGCTGCGCCGCCTGGTCATAGCGCTGGCGCGTGCCAAAGCCGGTGCGCAGCAATTCCCGTGCGCGATGGTAATTGGCGTGGGTTTCCACCATCTGCGCCTCAGCCGCCACCAGGGCAGCGCGCGCCGCGCGCACGCCGTTTTCCTCATTGGTTGGGTCAAGCCGCGCGATCATCTGGCCGGCTGCCACGCGGTCACCCACATTGACCAGACGTTCCACCATGCGTCCATCAATGCGGAACCCGATATTGACCTCGGTTTCCGCCTGGATGGTGCCGGTAAGCGTGACGATGGTGCTATCGGCGCGCTCGGCCACACTCACCACGCGCACCGGGCGCGGTTCAGGCGCGGGGGCGGCGGGCTGCTGGTCGCAAGCGGCAAGGGCGCCGACCAGGATCAGGCATAGCAGCCCGCGGCCACCCGGATGTCTCCGCATGCTCGATCCCTCCAATTCCAGAATAGGGTTCATGGTTACCGCGCCGGCCGCATCGCCGGATCGGCGGCGCGTCCCGGTCCTGCGCCGGGCGTCCCGGAGGCGCCAGGGATTATCCCCGTCACCCTCTCCCGCAGGTAAGGGAAGAACGGGTTCGATGTCACGCGTAACAGGCTATCAAGGCTCATGACCAGCACGCCACTTTCTCCACGCGGCGCGAGGGCACCGAGCCGCAGGCCGAAATTATCATGAGTGTCCGGCGCAAGGCCATAGAGCCCGTCTTCCACCGGGAAGGGCAAAGCAAGATGGGACAGGGAAAACAGCCCCCGCGGCCAGGCAAGGTCCAGCGCCCTGATCGCCTCGGCCGTGCTGCCCGCTGGTGTGAAGCGGGCATCCACCGAAAGCGTATCCGGCGCGGTATTGGTGATAAGCGTCAGGCCAAAGCCGCGCGGTGCGGGCGGGATGGCGGTGAAAGCGGTATCGGTGCGCGGGGCCAGAAGGGGGCCGATCGCCGCTTCGCGGTTCATATCAAACAGCACCAATTCACTCCGGCCGGCAGGCAGGCGCGCATGCAGCGCGGTGATCACGGCGCGTGTGCTGACCGTGGCATCCGCCAGCGATTGGAAGGTCAGCAGCGGGGGGAAGCGGTCGAGCCGCCCGCTTTGCTCCAACCGGCGGAGCCGGGACTGCACCTCGACCGTCAATTGATGGGATTGCCGCGCGGCATTCACCGGAAAGGAATTATATTTGAAGGGGTTGAATTCCGGCAGCACGGAAAGCCAGGCCGCACCCGCGAAGGCAGGCAGCAAAGCCGGCAGCCCCGCGAGCCCGGCAAAACGCGCAAAAGGCGTCACCCCAACCATGGGGGAGAGCAATACAAGCTGGTCCGGCAGGCCAACGGCACTGTCCTCGGCTGCTTCAAGGGCATGGCGCAGCGCAAGCGCCCCGCCATTGGAATACCCCACCAAATGCAGCGGCAGCCCCGGCGCGCGGCGGCGCGCTTCGCGCACGGCAAGGCGCGTGGCGGCCGCCCAATCTGGCCAGGCAACATCGGCCAGGCCCGCCGGCACGGTGCCATGGCCCGGCATGCGCGGCGCGATGGCGATGAAGCCGGCTTCGGCATAAAGCGCCGCCAGATGGCGCATATTGAAGGGCGCATCCGTCAGCCCATGCACCAGCACCACAGCGCCGCGCAGCGGGCCCCTCGGTTCCAGCACGTAGGAACGGTTCCAATCCTGCGCGAAAGCCGCCGGATGGAGCGGGCTTGCCGGGTCATAGCGATTGGCGGGGCTGCGATCTTCGGGCGGCAGACGGTCAGAGACCTTTTCCCGGACGAAATCAAAGGCGCGCGCTTCGGCGGCCACGAAGCCCGCCCAATCCGTGGCATCCAGCGCCGCCGCGTCCAATTCCGGCGGCACCTTGGTGTGCCAGGCGCGCAAATCCGGTCCGTGATAGACATCCCAGGCGCGCAATGCGATCAGGAGAATGAGCAGCGCCGCCACCAGCAGCAGCGCCCGCTTGCCCAAGCTTTTGACCCAACGCATCAGCATCCGGCTTCTCCGAAAGATAGAAAATGAGCACCCTGCCGCGCCCCTTGATCGTTCTGCTCTCGCTCACTTGTGTGGTCATCTTGGCCGCTGCGCTTTCCGCAGCGCAAGCGGTGATTGCACCGGTGGTATTTGCGATTTTCGTCATCGCGCTGGTTTGGCCGCTGCAAGGCGCGCTGCAAAAGCGCATGCCAGCGGTTGCCGCGCTGCTGGTGACCATGTTGGTCACGCTGGTGACGCTGCTTGGCTTGGCGCTGCTGGTTGCCTGGGCTTTCGGGAGGGTTGGCGCGCATGTCGTCGCGAATGCGGCGCAAATCCAGGCCTTCTACGCCGCGCAAATCGCCTGGGCGGAAGCGCGCGGGATTGATGTGGCCGGCAGCATCGCCGCGCAATTCGATGCGCGCTGGCTGGTGCGCCTGGCGCAGGGCGTATTGGCGCAGCTGCGCGGGACACTCAGCTTCATTCTGCTGACGATGGTCTTTGTGCTGCTCGGCCTGTTGGAGGTTGGCGCGGTCAGATCGCAAATGGCGCGGCTTGGGTCCGGCACGGCGGCAGCGCTGCTGCGCGCGGCGGAGCGGATCGGGACGAAGCTCCGCGCATATATGCTGGTGCGCACCCTGGTATCGGTCGCGACCGGCCTGGTGGTTTGGGCCTTCGCCAAGGTGATGGGGCTTGAACTTGCCGCCGAATGGGGCGCGATTGCGCTGGTGCTGAACTATATCCCCTTCCTCGGCCCGCTGGTGGCAACACTGTTCCCAACCCTTTTCGCGGCGCTGCAATTCGGAACTTGGGGCGCGGCGCTGATGGTTTTTGCCGGCTTGCAGGTGATGCAATTCCTGGGCGGCAGCTATATCGAACCGCGCCTGGCGGGCCGCAACCTGGCGGTCTCGCCCTTCCTGGTACTGGCATCGGTCTTTGTCGGCGGCTATCTTTGGGGCGTACCGGGCGCCTTTATCGGCCCGCCGGCGCTGATTGCCGCGCTGACGCTGTGTCAGGAATTTCTCGGCGCGCGACCCTTCGCCGCGCTGCTTTCGGGGCAGGAGGCGCGGGACTGAAGCGCGCCCGCAAGCCACTGCGTCAGATACCTTCAAGCAGCGCATCCAGATCAAGCGAGGAATGCTTGCCGATTGCCGCCGCGTGATCCTGCAGGAAGGCATCGCCAGCCTTGCGTCCGGCATCGCGCAACCATTCCAGAAAGGCCCATTCGGCATTGAGCTTGGACGAATAGCCAAGGTCCACCATCACATCATTGCGCACCATATGCAGCCGCATGCGCGCCCAGGCGGCACCTTCGCTATCGCCCGGATCGGCAACCTTGCGGAGCAGCGCCATCATTTTGAGTTCCTTCAGCGCCACCGCGTTGAAGGAGATTTCGTTCACGCGATCCAGAATATCCCGCGCGGTGCGCGGCATATCGGGCCGGTTGATCGGGTTGATCGGAATGAGGATGGTATCGTCTGAATCCAACTCCGTCACCAAAGGCACCAGGGTTGGATTGCCGGCGAAGCCGCCATCCCAATAGGCTTCGCCATCAATTTCCACCGCCTGGAAAAGCTGCGGCAGGCACGCGGAAGCGAGCAGCGCTTCCACCCCCAGATCGGCATTGCGGAAGATGCGCGCGCGGCCCGTGCGCACGCTGGTGGCGGTGACGAAGACTTTGATCGGGCCATTGCGGAGCGCGGTGAAATCTAGGCTATCGTTCAAGATGCTGGCCAAAGGATTGCCGCCCAAGGCTGGCACATCATAGGGCGAGACCATCCGCGCCATCATGTCCATCATCAGAAAGCCCGGCGAGTTATCCAGCGTCCAGCGCCCCAGCATGATATCCACCGGGCCGCGCTGTAAGGGGCTGAAGCGAGCAGCTTCCGAAACCTTGCGCCAGAAACCCTCAAGCGCTTGGCGGGCACCCGGACGGCCTTCGCGTGCATAGCCGCAGGCCATGACGGCAGCATTCATGGCACCGGCTGAGGTGCCGGAAATGCCATCAATCTCCAGCCAGGGCTCTTCAAGCAGGCGGTCCAAGACACCCCAGGTGAAGGCGCCATGCGCCCCGCCACCTTGCAGGGCCAAATCCACCTTGATCGTTTTGCGCTTGGTCATGGCAGGCTCCTTCAGATTGGGCGTGACGGGGAAACCTGCATCGCCGCCGGGCACAGCAAGCCTGGATGCGGTGCACGGGCGGCGGCGGCGATAGGTTGGGCGATATCGGCAAGGTCGCGGTCGAGATGCGCCTCATTATCCGACGCGGCGGGCATTGTCATGGGCGGGGGCCTCCGGCACGGGATGAGCCGGGGTTCTCTTGGGGCGGGACGCCGTGAAGGGCATAGGCAGCCCATCCCGTGGCTAGGCGAGCCATTCCGCGCCCAACTTCAGCCCTGGGGAATGGCGGGGTTCAACCGGTGAATAAGTAGGCAGGCGACGCGGCGACGGGCTTCGCATCCCGTCATTTTACCAATTGTCCCAATGCCATAGCAATTATCCTAGGAAAGATTAACAAAACCTTGGAGTTGGGGCGGCTGATCATGTAGTTTGCTAACTAAATGCCGGAAATAAGGGTTGAGGTTGTTACATATGCTTGAGTTTGGGGCCCATGAAGGTGCGAAGGCATTGGGGGGTGCGGCGGATGGTATGCCGCAGGTCCCCCCGCTTGGCGTACCGCTGCGCTGCCTGCATGAATCAACACGCCACCTGCCGCCGCAGCAGCAATTCGATGCCTGGCGAGAAGCGAATGCGAGCTTCCTGATCCACCACAGCCCGCCGGCTCGTCCGGAAAGCTATGAGGCAGAGGCGACGACTTGGAGTTTTGGCCGGCTTGCCCTGACCAAGGCAGAGACGCCCGGGGGTGCCTATAGCCGTACCGCCGAATGCCTCCGCCGGGATGGCTTGGATCATTGGTGCTTTTCCATGGCGACGCAGGGCAGCCGGGTCCACCGCACGCGCGATCAGATCAGTATGATGCGCCCCGGGGAGATTATGCTGGATTCCCTTGCGCAGCCCTTTGAAGTGGCGCGCACGCATTCGGCCTGGTTGTTTTTATATATGCCGCGCGATTTGCTGCCGGAGACAAGCGGCTTGGCCAATGGCTGCCGCATGCTGAACACGCCCGAAGGCCGGTTGCTGGGCGAGCATTTGCGGATATTGGCGGCGGAATTGCCGAATATGAACGCCGCCGAGGCCGAACGGATGGCGGAAGCGACGCGGGCGATGATAACGCTGGCGGTGGCGCCAGGCAGGCGGGGCGATGAAGCCTCCTCTGGCCCGATTGCGGCGGCGCAGATCATGCGGCTGCGCGCGCTGATCCGCGCCAATCTTGGCGCGGCAACCTTCGGCCCCGCACGGCTTTGCCGGCTTGCCGGGATTTCGCGTTCCCAGCTCTATCGGCTGTTTGAAATCCATGGCGGTGTCGCGCTTTGCATCCAACGCGAAAGATTGGCCGCCGCCCATCGCGCGCTGTCGAATCCAATGGAGCCGCGGAGCATTTCCGAGATCGCGGAATCAGTCGGGCTGTTTGATCCTTCCAGCTTCAGCCGTATGTTTCGGCGGAGCTATGGCGTCTCACCACGCGAATTGCGGCTGGCGACCAGCGCCGGCGCCCATTCGGCCGGCAGCCAGGCGCCGATGGAGGCGCATAAGGCGGGGTCTTTCCCGGCACTGCTTCGGCTGTTGTAGGTGCATACCCGCAGAGGCGGAATCTTTGAGGCGTTTTCTCTCCGAACCGGCGAATTCCCTCCAAAGCTTGCGTGCAAAACTACGATGTTCCCCTGAAAGTGACCGCATTTGAAGCGGGCCTCAGGCGGCTTTGAGTTTGGTCGTTTTCGTCTGGCTGGTCACCTCCGTGTGGCTGTTTTTCGGCATGCCTTCGGTACCGGCTGCTCAACAGCCAGGTTTATCTGGGCAAGGCCAGGCATAAGGGCGTTTCCTATCCCGGCGAGCATGCGCCGATCATTGACCGCAGCCTGTGGGACAAGGTGCACAGCATTCTGCAAGCGAGCCCGCGGCTGCGTGCGGCCAATGCCCGGGCGCGTACGCCAGCCTTGCTGAAGGGGCTGATCTTTACCGAAAGCGGCTGCGCCATGACGCCGACGTTCACCAAGAATGGCACTCGGCTCTATCGCTAAGATGTTTCCATGGATGTGATTCGCAACCAGGCGCTGTACGAAAACCCGAAACGCTGTCGCGGGACATCGCGGCGCTGCTGTAGGGCAGGCTCCCGCGACAACGGGTTCGTTCAATCCCACAGCACTGCAAGCCGATTGCCCTGGTTTTCGCCCCGCCGCTGTTGCACAAATGTTGGAGGTGGTGCTAACCGATAATGGTCTGCTGTACTTCGCCGATTTGAGATGCCGGCAGGCAGCGGCAGGCGTTAGGATGACGCGCCGCCCATTCGGGCGCGATGGCTGTTCTCCGTACGTCAACCATTTCCGCGATGGTGGTCCTGGGCCTTATGTGCCTCAGGCGTTCGGACCGGCGGCGCAAGGTGCGGCCCGGCTTGACGTCGTCGACTTCTGAAGGGGCAGGGCGATCATGAGTGGCGGACTTCTGGCGCTATTGGATGACGTGGCGGCGATCGCCAAGGTTGCGGCTTCCTCACTGGATGATATTGCAGCCCAGACCGTAAAGGCTGGATCGAAAGCTGCTGGCATTGTCATTGATGATGCCGCTGTGACGCCGCGCTACGTGGTCGGATTTGCCTCAGACCGCGAACTGCCGATCATCGGCAAGATCGCGTGGGGCTCGATCAAGAACAAGCTCGT
>JAPLOJ010000288.1 GCA_026400795.1 Alphaproteobacteria bacterium | reverse complement strand
TCCAGCCCCGGAGTGGTTTCGATTTTCGCTGCCACGGCGGCAAAGCGCATGCGCACGAGATCGAGGCTCATGTCGCGGTTCCTTTCGGGATGGGAGGGGAAGGATTGCGGTCAGGCGGACCAGGGGCCGCCATTGGGCCCGATGGCGAGGATGCTGAAGCGGGCGAGGAATTCCCCGGCGGGAAGGGCGGATTCCTCGGTGTCATACATGCGGAATTCCGCGCCCTGCTCGACAACATCGCCAAGCCCGGGTGCGGCTGGGGTACAACCGGCAAGCAGGGAAACCAGGCGCGCATGAAGCGTGGACAGCGCCTGTTCGGCGGCAAGGTCACTCGCTGCCGCCGCAAAACCGGAAACCACAAAGCCGATGCGATAATGTGTGCGGCCCGGTTCCTCGGTATCATCGGCCTCGATCTCCTCGCCGCGCAGCACGAGGCGCGGGAGGGTTTCAGCCTCGACATCCACTGGCGCACGGCGCGCGCGGTCCAGCGCCACATCGGGCAGGCCGGTGATGATGCGCTCGGCAATGGCGGCAAGGGCCGCTTCGCGGAGCGGCAGCGTGCCACTCATGGCGCCCGCGCCAAGGTAAGGCGCCAGGTGAGGCCAAGCGCATCGGGCTCCGCCTCCTCAATGCGCCAGGTCTCGGGTGGCGAGAGACGCCGCAGCAAATCCCCCCGGCGTGGTGTGTCAGGCGAGATGTCCGCGACACGCAGCACTGCCTCCAGCGCCACCCCGCGCGCGCCAATGGCGCCGATTTCCTGCGCGGCGTTGGTGAGCGCCACGCGGATAGGCCGCCAGGGGCCGCCCGCCGCCGCGCGCCATTCCGCGGCGACCGCCATGTTGGGATCCGCGAGCAGCGTGGCCATCGCCCCATCAAAGGCGCTCATCGCCTCAGCACCTCGACAATGCGTGGCAGTGTCTTTTCGGCGGAACGGCCAATGACGTAGCCACCCAGGCCGATCTCGACGATATTCCAGAGCTTGAGCGCCTCAGCCTCACTGATCCCCGGCGCCGACCAACCGAGCCAGCGTGCGACGATCAACAAACCAAAAGTCAGCATCAGGATTGGTCGCCAGCAGGCGGCGAGCCAATGTTCCGATTGTGCCTCAGCCTTGATGATATCGGCGGCGGCCTTTTCCAATTCGCCCGCGCGCGCGAGCAGGGCGGCATTCAGTTCCGCCTCGGCCCGCTGCCGCGCCTCGGCATCAGGGAATAGCCGCTTGAGTGCATCGCCCAGGATCGGCACCAGCGCGGGCAGCAAAGCGCCGATCATGGGTATTTCCCCCGATCCAATTCGAAATGCGGACCATCGGGAAAGCTGGCCCAATCGCCGCCCCAGGTGATCGCCACTCCAAGCTTTTGCGCGGCACCTTTCATGGCGCTGGCAAGTTGCGCATACAAAGGCCAGTCCCAGCGGATTTCGCCATTCTCCGGCACGGCGTCCCCGTCATCGAGCCAATAGCCGAGATCGACCGCATGGCCGGTCAAATGCCGGCTGTTCATGGTGCGCGAGGCACCAAGCGCGACCAGCTTCGCCTGGCGCTCGCGGGACCGCAGCCCCTCCAGCACGATGAAGGGCGCGGCCTTGCGTGCCTCGATCACCACGCGCACCAGATGGGGATGCACGCCTTGCAGGCGTTCGTGATCGCGCGGCAGTAGGTTCGTCATGTTCACGCCCCCGCCGCCGGAGCACGCATCAACCAGACGCGTACAATGGCATCTGTCGCGAGTGCCGCCAGGGTCGCGATACCAACCTGGAAATTACCCGTGGCGGTGGTGGTGATGCGGCGATTGGTATTGTCCCAGAACACCCGCACGCCGGCGGCGATGGCGAGCGCCGGTTCCTTGGTGAGGTCAAACACGCCTTGGGTCTGTGCCTCGATCATGGCGTTCTGCACGCCATCCACGGCCGCGACGCCGAACAGCGCACCGACCAAGACGCCCTGACCGGCGGAAACCCCGGTCGCATAGGGCACGGCAATCGCCAGACTATTGCCCGGCTGGATGAAGTTACGCATCGAAATTCTCCTGATGGTGAAGGGCAGCGCGGTTGGAGCCGCCCTTTGGTTGGGCTAGGTGAAAAGGGTGTTGATGGAGGTGCCCGATGGCCCATTCCGCTGATGCTTCGCGCCGGGCCGCGCATCGCGCCGAAATGCGTGCAAGCGGCTTGCGCCTGATTGAGATTTGGGTGCCGGATACAAGCGCCCCTGGCTTTGCTCAGGAGGCACGGCGCCAATCGCTGTTGGTCGCCGCCGAGAACGGCTTCGACGACATTATGGATTTCATTGAACGCAACGGGCCTCAGCCTGATGACCATCAGGGCCGCGATTAAGACGCTCCGCACCCCGGCAAGTACCAGTTGCAGAAAGTAGTGCAATTCACTATATTTGTGCTATGGATCAGCTTATCTCAGCCGCCGAGGCAAACCGCGCCTTTTCCCGTCTGCTCCGCGAAGTTCGCGAAGAAGGCCGGCGTTTCGTCGTGACGTCCCACGGCGAGCAGGTTGCCCAGATCGGGCCTTGCAGCGCTGCCGAAGCGGGCCGCAAATCCGCGCGCGAGGCTTTGCTGGCGCGCCTTGTGGCGCAACCCGTTCAGGATATCGGTCGCTGGAGCCGCGACGAATTATACGAGCGCTGAAATGCGCGTCGCACTCGACACCAATATCCTTGCCTATGCCGAAGGCGTGAATGGCCAGGCGCGTAAGGACGCGGCGCTCAGGATACTGCAGGAATTCAGGGAGCATGAAGTGATGCTTCCCGTTCAGGCGCTGGGCGAATTATTTGTTGTGCTGACGCGCAAGGCAAAGCGCGAGGCAGCGGAAGTGCGTAGCGCCTTGCTTGGTTGGTCTGATGGTTTTGCGATGATCGAGACAACGCCAGATGTGATTGTCGAGGCGATGGAATTAGTGACCACCCATCGCCTCAGCTTTTGGGATTCCGTGATGCTTGCCGCCGCAGCGCAGGCTGGATGCCGCTTCCTGCTTTCCGAAGACATGCAGGATGGCTTTACCTGGCGTGGGGTCACGGTGCGTAACCCCTTCAGCGATACGCCAGATTAAGCGTGCGCAGGCCGATCAGGCGCCCGGATTGAACCAGGCCCCCCGCCAATCAATGGCACCGACGTCGAAGTCAATGATCACGCTGCCCTCGACGGCAGCCATGCCGAAGAGCACGGCGACCAGGACACCTTGGCCGGAAGTGACGCCGCCCGCATAGGGGACGGCCAACGCTAGTGGTGCGATTCATGCTGACCTTTCCCGTCCCCAAAATGCGCCCGCGTACCACTAGCCATGAATTTAGTGTGCCGATTCACGCCGCTATCGGGAACCGACAGCAGCGATCGGACCACTAGGCTGTCGCGCGGTTGGATGAAAGTTTTCATGATAATGGGGCATCCTGGTTTGAGTACGGAGGTGATTGACGCCGCGTCCGGCACGGCGCGTCGGGTATGGCTGGTCTGCAATTCGCCGGGTTGACCCGGCCTGTTGACGCGCCCTAGCCTCATCTATTCGAAGCGCGTCTGCGTAGGAGGCGAGCATGGCGACGGTCTACGGCATGACCCCTTCGGGCAATTGCTGGAAAGCGGTTCAGATCCTGAGGCTCACAGGCCACCCCATCCGTTGGGTGGAGGTGGACACGAACGGGGGTGAAACCCGCACACCGGCTTTCCTGCATCGCAACCCCATGGGCAAGGTGCCCGTGGTGGAGACTGAGGACGGCAATGTCTTTGTGGAGTCGAACGCCATCCTCGCGCATTTCGCCGAGGGCACGCCTTGGCTGCCGCCACCTGGCCTGGCCCGCACCCGGGTGTTCGAGTGGCTGTTCTACGAGCAGTACAGCCACGAGCCTTACATCGCGGTCGCACGCAACATCCGGGCCTACCTCCGCACCACCAAAGCCGAGGCGGAGCGGCTCGAGCGCTGCCGCGAGGGCGGAGAGCGCGCGCTCGGGGTGATGGAGGAACGGCTGATGCGGCACGACTGGCTAACGGAGCCCGGCCCGACGATCGCTGACCTGGCACTGTTCGCTTACACGCATGTGGCCGACGAGGGTGGCTTCGACCTCCAGCGCTGGCCCGCCCTGTCGGCTTGGATCGCACGGGTCCGAGCGCTACCTGGCATTGTGCCGCTGCGCTAGGGCCTGCCGGCGACGCTTCGGCATCGGCAGGTCCCACGACCGGTGATTAGGTGCCCGGATTGAACCAGGCCCCGCGCCAATCAATGGCGCCGACGCCGAAGTCAAAATAACGCTCACCTCGACACCATGAATAGCGGAGACTGGGCCCGTGGTAACCTGCGGACCCTCGGCACCGTTCAAATAGCCATAGACATAGACCGGCGCCGTCGGCGGATCGCCAAATAGGTACCAGCGGTTATTCGGGATCGGGGGTTCGGCCAGCGACTGGACAAAGCGGGCATAGATATTGGCGTTGCTGATCTACGTGGCACCGACACTCACCGTCAATTGGCGCGCGGGCAATTCAAGGCTCGGGCCCACCAGTAGCTTCATGGCATTGCCGACGGAAATCGGCAGGCCGTCCAGCGTCTTTTGGCGCAGGATCGCAGCACGCCCGGCAGCGAGGTTGTTGATGTCCAAGGCACTCCCCGCCGCCGCCTTATTCAAGCGCGCAGCAGCCGTGCCGAATACAATAGCCGGGGCGTTCATCAGCGTCGGGCCTATGCGGCGAAGCCAAGTGCGCCGGGGCGCGCGTCGGCGTTTGAGGGGGGATCGGCTACGATCCGCAACAACTCAGAAAGACTCTAATCAAACCAACCCTTCTTCCCGCGCCTTGATCTGCATCGCGAGGTATTTGGAATACATCCGGCATTGCGCGAAGGAACCGCCGGTGAACCATAAGCCCTGCTGCGGCGTTTCCATCCACATATTGCGCAATTCCTGATCGGCTTCATCAAAGCCCCAGACCTTGCCGACGCGCTCAGCTACCGCATCGCCAAAGAAGCCGCGCACCAGATGATCCTGGCCCTTATAGCCGGTGGCGAGCACCAAAAGCGCCGCCGGCAATTCGCGGCCATCCTTCATCTTCATGCCGTTCGCGTTGAATTCAGCGATATCATGATACTGGATCAGCCCCACTTCGCGGCGCACCAGCAAATCCGAACAGCCAACATTGAAGTAATAGCCACCCCCACGAGAACGATATTTCAGCGGCCAACCCGTGCCATTATCGCCAAACTCCAACCGGAAGCCGATCTTTTCCAACCCATCCAGCAAAGGCTTGTCCAATTCCCGCGTCTTGTCGGTCAGGATCTTATGCGCCTGCTTCATCACCGAAAGCGGGAAGGACACATTGATCAGATCGCGGTCTTCCAGAGTCGGCCCCTTGCCGTAATAGACGCCATCATAAAGCTGCGCGCTTGGTTCCACATTCACAATCAGCGTCGGGCTGCGCTGCACCATGGTCACCTTGGCGCCATTGCCATGCAAATCCTGCGTACTGTCATGCGCGCTGGTGCCGGTGCCG
>JAPLOJ010000382.1:414-4615 GCA_026400795.1 Alphaproteobacteria bacterium | reverse complement strand
CGCGACATTGCCGCCGGCGCCGGGGCGGTTTTCCACCACCACTTGCACATTGAGCGCCTGGGAAAGCCGTTCCGCCACGCGGCGGCCGACCGTGTCGGTAATGGCACCAGGCGGATAGGCGACCACCATGGTGATGGGCCGCGTTGGCCAATTGGTGTCCGCGCTTTGTGCGCTGGCCGTGATGGTGAAGCCGCATAGGCAGCCAAAAGCCAGCAGGGCAGCAAGCAATTTCTGGCGCATTTCCTTCCCCCAATTTCTGCTGGGTGAAGCTAATCACGCACGGGGAAACTGCGCCAGATGTCTACCAAGGTGGCGGATCATCCAGCCCAGGCGGCGGCTGGGCCAAAGGATCGCGTTCCAATAGCGCCGCATCATCTTCCGCGACTTTATTGACGCGGGAAGATACCGGCCACACCGTAAGCCCAGCACGGGGGAAGGGCTGCAGCAGCGCCTGAAGCCGCGCGGGTTCTGCGGGTGTTTCACCCAGCCATTCATCCCAATCCTCGGGCGGCAGGATCACCGGCATGCGGTCATGCAGCGGCGACAATTCCGGCGCGGCATTGGTGGTGATGATGGTGTAGCTGCGGATGATGTCGCCATCCTTGCCGCGCCAGCCTTCCCACAGCGCGGCAAGCGGCATGGGCGCGCCGTCAGCCATGGCGACAGCGAAGGCTTGCTTGGGCGCCTTTGGCCCTTCGCCCAGGCGCTGCCATTCATAGAAGCCATCGGCAAAGGCGATGGCACGGCGCTTCACAAAAGCGTCGCGGAAGGATGGTTTTTCCGCGATGGATTCAGACCGCGCATTCATCATGCGGCTGCCGATGGAAGGGTCATCCGCCCAGCGCGGAATCAACCCCCAGCGCAACGCATCCAAATGCCGCGCACCAGTTTCGGGGTGGCGCCGCAGCACCAGCCCATCCTGTGTCGGTGCGCGGTTGAAGGAAGGCACCAGATTGGGCGGCGCATTCACTGCGCGGGCATAGCGCGCGATCTCCCCGCTCGAGCGATGTTGGAAATAGCGCCCGCACATGGCGGCTAGCTTGCGACTTTTTCCGGATAGAGCGCGGCGAGTGCGGCTTCTGTCGCGGCGACCCTTCCGCGTTCAGTGATCAGGCCCGTCACCAGCCGCGCTGGCGTGACATCAAAGGCTGGATTGGCAGCATGGCTGCCAGCCGCCGCTACCCTGATGCGCGTGATGCGGCCTTGCGCATCCTGGCCGGTGATGTCCGTCACTTCCTCAGGCGCGCGTTCTTCGATTGGGATGTCGCGCACGCCATCCGCCACGCGCATATCCAGCGTGGAATGCGGCAGCGCCACCCAAAACGGCACGCCATTATCCTGCGCGGCGAGGGCCTTCAGATAGGTGCCGATCTTATTCGCGACATCGCCGCGGCGCGTGACGCGATCCGTGCCCACAATCACGATATCCACCTCGCCATGCTGCATCAAATGCCCGCCGGCATTATCGGCAATCACGGTATGCGGCACGCCATGCGCGCCCAATTCCCAGGCGGTCAGCGCCGCCCCTTGATTGCGCGGGCGGGTTTCATCCACCCAGACATGCACGGGGATGCCGGCATCATGCGCCATGTAAATCGGCGCGAGTGCGGTGCCCCAATCCACCGTCGCGATCCAGCCGGCATTGCAATGGGTGAGTATATTCACGCGCTTGCCTGGCTTGCGCGCGGCGATATCCTGCAACAGCGGCAGGCCGTGGCGGCCAATGGCTTCGCAGGTTGCGGCATCATCATCGCAAATCGCGGCGGCTTCGGCATAGGCGGCGGCTTCGCGCGCAGCGGCGGGCAGCGGGCGCAGCACGGCAAGCATTTTCTCAAGCGCCCAGCGCAGATTGATCGCGGTGGGGCGGGTTTCGCCAAGCATCGCGGCCACGGGTTCAAGTGCCTCGGGCTTACGCCGCATGGCCAGCGCCAGACCATAGGCCGCAACCGCACCAATCAGCGGCGCGCCGCGCACCTGCATGGAACGGATGGCATGCGCGACCTGGTCTTCATCGGTCAGTCGCAGCCATTCCACCTGCCAGGGCAGCTTGGTCTGATCAAGGATGCGGATGGACCAGCCATCGGCCTCATCAAGGCGGATGCTGCGGAAGGGGATGCCGTTGATCTTCATGGCGTGGCTAATAGATCGGTTTGCGCCGCAACGGAACAACCCGTTTCGCGCAAGTGATTGACAGGTCCTGGCTCGCCTTGCTCAATGCGCACCTGCAACAAGAAGGGCTTGGCCATGGCGCCGCTTCAGGGTTCAGGGCAAGGCAGTCTGAGCGATGAGGGCCGCCGGCGTTGGGCCATCCTCGCGCTGCTGTTTTTCTGCCGCACCAGCCTTGGCTTTCAGTTCCAGACCATGGGCTCTGCGGCGCCCGGCATCACGGCGGAGATCGGCCTCAGCCTCACGGAAATCGGCACGCTGATCGGGCTGTTCATGCTGCCGGGCGTGTTTCTTTCGATCCCAAGCGGCTATGCGGCGCGCTACATGAGCGACAAGGGCTTGCTCGTGCTCGGCCTATTGGTGATGGGGCTTGGCGGTGCGACGGCGGCAATTGCGGCTGGATTCGGGATGCTGGCGCTGGCGCGCATTCTGTGCGGCATCGGCTTTGTGATTGGCACGATCTACTTCGCCAAAATGGTGCAGGATTGGTTCGCGGGCAAGGAATTGGCGACCGCCATGAGCATCCTGGTCGTCAGTTGGCCCCTCGGCATCGCCATTGGCCAGTTGGCGCATGATTGGTTGATGACTCAATTCCATTGGCGTCTGCCTTTTGCCATTGCCAGCGCCTATTGCATCACGGCGGCGCTGGCGCTTTGGCTTGGCTATCGCGCCCCGCCTGGCATTGCCGCCCCGCGCGGCGCCGCTGCGCCGATGGGTCTGCCGCGGCGAGAATTGTGGCTCACGCTGCTCGCTTCCAGCGTCTGGGCGTTTTTCAATGCGGGCTATCTGGTGTTTTTGAGCTTCGCGCCCCAGGCGCTGCAAGACAGCGGCTTTGCGGCGCATCAAGCGATTCCGATGGTGAGTGCGGCAAGCGCGCTGATGATGATTTCCATTCCCTTGAGCGGGATTATCGCGGACCGTACCGGCAGGCCGGATGCGGTGCTTTATCTTTGCAGCGCGGTCGGTGTGGTCTGCCTTTTGGCGTTACCCTATGCGCCTTTCGCCGTATTGGCCTGCGTGCTGTTTGGGCTGATCGGCATGGGGCCGGCGGGGGTGATCATGGCCTTGACGGGGCAAGCCATGTCGCCGGCGCGGCGCGCCTTTGGCATGGGGGTGTTTTCGACGACGTATTACGCCATCACCGCGCCAGCCCCGGCGCTGGCGGGGTGGCTCGTGGATCGGTCAGGCAAGCCGCAGGATGCGCTTATTCTCGCGGCGGTGCTGTTCGGCCTGACCATGGCGGGCAATCTTGCCTTTCGCGTCGCGGTCAAGCGGCTGCGGTGAAGAATCAGAAAGCCGCGCAGCCTGGGCGAAATACCGTCAGCACCGATTCCTGCGCAAAGCGCGCCTTCCAGGCCGCAGTCACCGGGGCAAGGCGCGCGGAAGCTGCCGCCTGATCCTGCCCTGGCAGCACCAGCAGCAAAATCTTGCTGTCTTCACGGCTGATCTGGCCCGCCGCATTGCGCCATTGCCCGGCGCCATCCAGCACGGTCAGGCCATCGGGGAAGGCAGGTGTCACGGTGTCTGTCATGAAGCGCGCCCATTCCGCGTCGGTCACCGGCGCGCGGGTTTTCGCATTCCGCCCGAAATAGGCTTCCGCGATGGTGGCCGGGCTTGCACCCACGGGGCAGGGTTCCGGTGCAGCAGCGCAGCCTGCCAGTAGCAGTAAGGCGCCAAGTGCCGCCTTCACGCCGTGGTCGCCAGCAGCGCCACACCAGCCGCAATCAGCGCAATGGCAGCGATTTTCTGCGCGCCCAGGCTCTCACCGAATATCGCCCAGCCGATCACGGCAATCACGATATAAGATGCCGCGGTGCAGGGCAGTGCGACACTCATCGGAATACGACGCAAAGCAATGATGTAGAGCAACGCCGCGCCGCCATAACACACCAGCCCCACCATGGTCGGCAGACGAAAAAGCTGATCGAAAAACCCGCCCTCAGAGGCCACCGAACTGGCCGCGCCGGATTTGAGCAACACCTGCCCGATGAGGGAGGTAGAAATCGCTGCTGCAAGCACCAGCCAATAAATCGTC
>JAPLOJ010000382.1:0-392 GCA_026400795.1 Alphaproteobacteria bacterium | reverse complement strand
GCGCCGGCAGGATTTCGCGCACCACGCCTTGCGGCTTGCCATTGGCCAACATGAAGGGTCGCCCAACATATTCGCCGAGCACGCCAAGGATCAGGAATTGCACGCCGGCAATCAGCAGCGTGACGGTCATGAGCGAGGCCCAACCCGAAGGCGTGTGCCCCATCAGCCCTTCAATCACCACATAAAGCGCGGCCAGCAGCCCCAGCACGCCCATGCCCGCCCCGGCGATGATCGCCAGCCGCAAGGGCAGCACGGAGAAATTCGTCGCCAAATTCATCCAAAGCCGGATGAGGCGCCGCATGGTGTAGTTGGAACGACCCTCGGCGCGCGCGAAGTGCTTTACCTCGATCGAATCAAGCCGCTGCGTTACCTGCATCAGCAGGCCGTCCACG
>JAPLOJ010000080.1:1114-6334 GCA_026400795.1 Alphaproteobacteria bacterium | reverse complement strand
GTTCTCCGTGAACGAACGTGAACGGCGAACGCTCTAAAGCCTAGCCCGGCAGCATCTTGCCCGGGTTCATCAGGCTTTCCGGGTCAATCGCGCCCTTGATCGCGCGCATCACATCCAGTGCCACCGGGTCCTTCAGCGATGCCATGGCGTGGCGCTTGGATTGGCCAATGCCATGTTCCGCGCTGAAGCTGCCGCCCATCTCCACCGCGATGCTGTTGACCAACGCCTCAAGCCCCGCCGCGCGAGACGCCCAATCCTTGTAGTCCATGCCCTTGGGCGCCCCCATGCCAAGATGGATATTCCCATCCCCCGCATGGCCGATCATGAACAGCTCGCCTTCCGGCCAGCCAGCCACCAATTCCTTTTCAACGCGCGCCAGAAAGCGCGGCACGGATGAAACCGGCACGGCGGTATCGGTGCCGACATAAGGCCCGTTGCGGCGCTGGCAATCCGGATAGTCTTCCCGAATGCGCCAAAAGCCAGCGCGCTGATCCTCATTGGTGGCCAGCACCGCATCGGTGCAATCGCCGGCTTCCGCCGCTTCCGCCAAAGTATCTTCCAGCATTTCCTTGAGCGGCACGGCAGGATGCGCGGCGGCGATTTCCACCATGACATACCAGGGGCTTTCCAAGGCCATCGGCATGCGCGTGCGCAGCCCGTGGCGTTCCACCACCTGCATGCACTCCTTGCGGATCAATTCGAAGGCAATCACATCCGCACCTGATTCCAACATGCGCGACAGCAAAGACAGCGCCGCATCGGGCGATGGCACGGCGACAAAGGCGGTCTCAACCCGCTTCAGCGCCGGCACCAGTCGCAACGCGGCGGCAGTGATGATACCCAGCGTGCCTTCGCCGCCCAGGAACAGATGGCGCAAAGCATAGCCGCTATTATCTTTGCGCACGCGCCGCAAATCATTCAGCACGCGCCCATCGGGCAGCACCACTTCCAAGCCCAGCACCAGATCGCGCGCATTGCCCCAGCGAATGGTGCGAATGCCACCCGCATTGGTGGAAAGCGCGCCGCCCACCATGGCCGAGCCCTGCGCGCCCCAGGAAAGCGGAAAAAGCCTGCCCGCAGCCGCCGCGGCTTCCTGCACATTCTGGATGATACAGCCCGCTTCCGCGACCAGCGAAAAATCCTTCGCATCCACATCGCGGATGCGGTTGAGCCGTTCCAGGCTCATGACCACCGCAGGCGGGCCGTTATCCTGCACCACCGCCCCGCCACAAAGCCCGGTGCGCCCGCCGGCGGGCACAATGGCAAGCCCGGCGGCGGCGCAGGCGCGGACAGATGCCGCAACCTCCTCAACCGAGCCCGGGCGAAGCACGGCTCGCGGCGTGCCGCGATAGGTTCCGCGCCAATCCACCGCGTAAGGGGCGATATCGGCATCCTCAATGAGGCAATTCTTCGGCCCCACAATGGGGGCGAGCAATTCGGCTGGCGTCATAAGACGAATACTTCCCCCGTTATGCCCCTGGGTCAAACGGGGAGCTTGACGACCCTCGTCATGGGCTTCAAGCACAGTGCCGAAGCCAAAGAAGGGGTAGAACATGGCGCGTTTCCTCAAGCGGGGCCGGGATGCGGATGCGGTGGCGGATGATGACGCCAAGGTGCGCGCGACGGTTGAGGGCATTCTGGCCGATATCCAGGCGCGTGGTGATGCCGCGGTGCGCGAACTCTCCATCCGCTTCGACAAATGGGACCGACAGAATTTCCGCCTGAGCGAGGGCGAAATCCAGGCCTGTCTTGATCAACTCACGCCGCGCGATCTGGAAGATATCCGCTTCGCCCAGACCCAGGTGCGCAATTTCGCTGAACATCAAAAGGCGGCGTTGCGCGATATTGAAGTGGAAACCCTGCCCGGCGTGGTGCTCGGCCACCGCAATATCCCGGTCAATTCCGTCGGTTGCTATGTGCCTGGAGGCAAGTATCCGCTGCTCGCTTCCGCCCATATGTCGGTGGTGACGGCCAAGGTCGCGGGCTGCAAGCGCATCATCACCTGTGCGCCACCTTTTGAAGGTCGGCCCGCGCCCGCCATTGTGGCGGCGCAGCATTTGGCCGGCGCGGATGAGATCTATTGCCTGGGCGGCATTCAAGCGGTGGGCGCCATGGCTCTCGGCACCGAGAGCATCGCGCCCGTGGACATGCTGGTTGGTCCCGGCAATGCCTTTGTCGCGGAAGCCAAGCGCCAGCTTTATGGCCGCGTCGGCATTGATCTTTTCGCGGGTCCCACGGAAACCCTGATCATCGCTGATGAGACCGTGGATGGTGAAATCTGCGCGACCGATCTGCTGGGCCAGGCAGAACACGGCCCGAATTCGCCCGCGGTTCTGCTGACCACTTCGGAAAAACTGGCGCGCGAGACAATGGCCGAGGTTGAACGCCTGCTCACCATTCTTCCCACCGCCGCCATCGCCCGCAAAGCCTGGGAAGATTATGGCGAGGTCATCATCTGCGACAGTGAAGATGAGATGGTGGCAGAAGCGGACCGCATCGCATCCGAACATGTGCAGGTGATGACACGCGATCCGGATTACTTCCTGCAACACATGACGAATTACGGCGCGTTGTTCCTGGGCCCACGCACCAATGTTTCCTATGGCGACAAGGTGATTGGAACCAACCATACTTTGCCCACAAAAAAATCCGCGCGCTATACAGGTGGGCTTTGGGTCGGCAAATTCATGAAGACCTGCACCTATCAGCGTGTGCTGACGGATGAGGCTTCCACCATGATCGGCGAGTATTGCTCCCGCCTTTGCATGCTGGAAGGGTTCGCGGGCCATGCGGAACAGGCGAATATCCGCCTTAGGCGCTATGGCGGGCGGAATATCCCTTATGCGACTGCGGCGGATTGAAATAGGGCGGCGCTGCTTGTGACTGAAGCGCCGCCACTTCGCATCGCGCTATTTACGCTGGAAAGCCTGGCGAGCAGCGCTGCCGTTCGGGCCTTTGCTGAGGCCTATGCGGCGGAGCTTGTGCTGATTGGGCGATCAAAACCCTATCGCGCTGCGGCGGGTGGCTCTTTTGGGCAATTCTGGCGACATCTCCGCCACTCCGGCCCGCGATTCCTGCCCTATCTTTTCGTCAATTTCGCACTGCCTTCCCTAGTTGCGCGTTTGCGCGGCCAACATGGCTTGGCGAATTTAGCGCGGGCACACGGCACTGCGTTGCTTGAGGTTGCGGATGTGAATGGCGCTGCCTGCCACGCGGCATTGCAGGCCGCTCGGCCCGATGTTGTTGTCTCCTTTCATTTTGACCAGATTTTCACGCTGGAAACGCTCGCTTTGGCGCCGCTGGGTGGGGTGAATATCCATCCCTCGCTGCTGCCACGCCATCGCGGCCCAATCCCGACCTTTTGGGCCTTGCAGGAAGGGCCGGGGGCGACCGGCATCAGCATCCACCGGATTGCCGCGCGAATTGATACCGGCGACGTACTGGCACAGCGCGCCCATGCGTTGCCTCCCGGCGTTTCCGCTTCCACCGCCGCTCGGCTGTTGCATGAGGCAGCTTTGCCGATGATTGGGGATGTGTTGCGCGCGCTGGCGGAAGGCAAGGTGGAAGGCAAGCCAGCGCCGCCTTTACCCTACTGCGGCTTCCCGAGCGCCGCTGATATTCGCGCCGCGCGGCGCCAGGATGTGCGGCTGGTGCGCTGGGCGGATTGGCGCGCGGCACTTGGCTTGTGATACCAGCAGGAACGACGCTTCAGGAATGGCCACCATGGATTTACCCCGCACCCCAAGCTTTCGCCTTGATGGCCGCCGCGCCTTAGTCAGTGGTGCTGGCCGCGGCATTGGCTTGGCCGCCGCTGCGGCGCTCGCCGATCAGGGCGCGCATGTGACCCTACTGGCCCGCACCGCCGATGCGGTTGAAGCGGCTGCAGCCGCCATTCGCGCCAAAGGCGGCGCGGCAGGCGTGCTGGTGCTGGATGTGATGGATCTTGGCGCAACTGAAGCCGCCATCGCCGGGGCTGAACCCTTCGATATTCTGGTGAACAACGCCGGCACCAATCGCCCAAAGCCCTTCATTGATGTGACGCTGGATGATTTCGATGTGGTGATGGGGCTCAATGTCCGTGCCGCGTTTTTCATGGCGCAACAAGTTGTGAAGCGCCTGCTGGCGGCGAAGCGGCCTGGCTCCATCATCAATGTTTCATCGCAAATGGGGCATGTCGGCGCGCCGAATCGGACGATTTATTGCGCTTCCAAATGGGCGATTGAGGGGCTGACTAAAGCCATGGCGGTGGAATTGGCGCCGCATGGCATTCGCGTGAATACGCTCTGCCCGACCTTCATCGAAACGCCGCTGACCAAACCCTTCCTGGCCGCGCCTGGCTTTCGGGAACAGGTGGAAGCCAAGATCAAGCTGGGTCGCGTGGGCCAGGTTGAGGATCTGATGGGCGCCGTTCTGCTGCTGGCGAGTGATGCCGGCGCGTTGATGACGGGTTCTGCCCTGCTGGTGGATGGCGGCTGGACGGCGGATTAAGCCTAAATGGCGCGCCGTTCCGGCGGCAGGCGCGACAGGTGGCGGAAGACGGAAAAGGCCGCTGCGGCGCTGGCTTCCTGCATGGCGCCTTCGCGCACCTCGGCCCGGTTCCACATCCAGCTTTGCGGCGGGTCATCGCGCATGGACCAATCGGGGAAAATCCGCTCCAGCGTATCGCCCACGTAAAGGAGCGTCACATCCACATGGCGGTCATCGGCCAGGATGCGCCCGAAAGTGTCGGTCACTACAGCGCGCGGGCCTTCCAGCATTTGCATGAACATATCGGCGCGGCAGATCAGCGCGCCGGTCAAACCATTCTGCTCATTCAGGGCGCGCGCCGCAGTCAGAATATCATCCAGCATTGGCGCATTGAAGCCGAAGGGGCGAGAGGTGTAGATAAGCTGACAAAGACGCATCGGCATGGCGCAGTCCCGGAACTAGTTTTGGGAAGCTTAGGCGAAGCCAAAGCCCAAAGGGGAAAGATTCGTCATGGATGAGGAAAATTTCCACTGGCTGCTGCATCGCCCCGGCACTTTGGTGGATATCGGCGCGCATGATGGGCTGCTGACCATCCCGCTGGCTCGGCTGCCGGGCAGCCGCGTGCTGGCCTTTGAGCCCCTGCCGACCGCCTTTGCCCGCCTGAAGGCCGCGCTGCGGGCGGCCTTTGGCGAGGCGCCCGCCAATGTCGCCTGCCACCATCTGGCGCTTGGCGATCATGAGGGCAGCATCACC
>JAPLOJ010000080.1:0-1069 GCA_026400795.1 Alphaproteobacteria bacterium | reverse complement strand
AGGGCAGCAGCACCCTTGCCATGCCGGTGCTGGATGGGGTGGCGCAGGAACAATGGGCCAGCACTGCCAAGGATTATGCGGCGCATGTTTCGGCCCGGGTTGCGGTGGAACGCTTCACCGTGCCGCTTCGCCGGCTGGATGATTTCGCGCTGACCGACGTTACGGCCATCAAGCTGGATGCCGAGGGTGCCGAGTATGAAATCCTACGCGGGGCACGGGAGACCTTGCTGCGCTGCCGCCCCGTGCTGACGTTGGAAGTGGAAGAACGCCACCGCCAAGGCAGCACCTATGCGGTGCCGGCCTATCTTGATGCGTTGGGCTATGATGTTTTCTTTGAATTGAACGGCGTCTGGCGTTCCATAGCAGAACTTGATCGCGCGACGATGCAGCGCGCCTCACCCGATCCATCGGTGTTTGAAGCCTCAGACCCTTATGTTTTTGTGTTTTACGCCCTGCCGCGTGAAGACAGCACCGCGATGCTCGAAACCCTGCGCCGCGCCGGATAGGGCGGCTATAGCCACATCACATCGGCAATCTCACGCGCGCCGGAAACGAGCATCGCGAGCCGATCAAAGCCAAGCGCGATGCCGCTGGTGGTCGGCATGCCGTGTTCCAGGGCGGCCAGGAAATCCTCATCAACCTCCCAGCCGCGCTCCCCGCTGATGCGACGGCGCTCAGTGGTATCGGCGATGAAGCGCGCGCGCTGTTCGGCGGGATCGGTCAGCTCATCAAAGGCATTGGCCAATTCCAGGCCGGCCACGAAAAGTTCAAAGCGGAGCGCCGCGCGCGGGTCCGCCGGGTCGCGCCGCGCGAGGGCTGCTTGCGGCGCGGGCCAATGGGTCAGGAAGGTAGCGCGCCCGCGCCCGAGATTCGGTTCGATATGTTCGAGTAGCAGGCGGAAGAACAAATCCTCCCACCCCTCATCCGCGCGCGTCGCGAAGCCGGCGGCTTGGGCGGCGGCGTGCAGCCGCGCTGAATCGCCCTCGGTTGCCAGAATATCCAGCCCATTGCACCAGCGGGCGAAGGCCTCCGCCATGGTGATGCGCTCGAACGCCAGGCTGAGATCCGT
>JAPLOJ010000123.1 GCA_026400795.1 Alphaproteobacteria bacterium | reverse complement strand
TACCTGAAATATGCGCTGGCGTTGGTGCTGGTTTTCATCGGCGGCAAGATCTTCTGGAACCAAATGGTCGGCAAGCTTGACCCCGCCATTTCGCTTGGCGTCACGGCGGCGATCATCGCGAGCGGGATTTTCGTCTCGCTCTGGAAAACCCGGAATCAGCAGCCGGAAAGCGGCTGAATGTTACCCTAGGTGCAGTTCAAAAGGCTGCACCTCAACGAATTCATCATCGGCGCTGGTGCCATCCTTCCACATGAAAACAGAGAAGCGCGCTTCGCGGTCAAACACAGTCGAAGGGTGGTGCCAGACATTGGCGCCGTAAGTGACGCCCTGATCAGGCCGCGCCAGAAAGGCGCGCGCCTTTTCCATATCCGGCTTGCCATCCGCCCCATGCGGCGCCACCAACACCAGCCAGCGCCCCGCTTCCATGGGGATGAAGGATTGCGAGGAGAATTCATGCCTTTCCATGGTGGTGGACGCGAAAGGCGCTGATTTCGGCAAAGCCCGCGTGAAGGAAAGGCTGGGCGCCGCCCCGCCACGACGGTTTTCCAGCGCCTTGTCTATGTAGGCGCGGCCCGGCGAGGCTGGGCTTTCCAGCACCTCTCCAAAGGGGGCGAAGGCTTCGGCGGTGAGGGGTTCTGTGGTGATGCGGCGCATGGGATGGCTTTCGGTTTGATCCCCGCCACCAAAGCCGCGCCGCGCGCGCCTGTCCAGCCCGTTTCTCTGCCTGTATTTTGCGCAGAATTTGCCCCACACCGCGCCATTTGGTGGCGGGCGCTGGCCGTGGTTAATCTCGCGCCATGAATGCCGCCGCCATGCCCCAGCCTAGCCATCAGCGCTCTCGCGGGCGGTTGGAATTGGATTATCATCTGCATGAAGGGCGCACGGTGCTCGGCGGCCTTTATCAATCGCCCCCCATGCGTGCCCTGTTTCCTGACCCCGAGGCTGATGAGGCACCCATTTGCGCGCTGGTGAATACCGCAGGTGGCTTGGCCGGCGGCGATAGAGTGGAAATCGCGCTCAGCCTTGGTGCCGGCGCGCGGGCCAGTTTCTCCACCCCGGCGGCTGAGAAAATCTATCGCAGCCTTGGCCCAGCCACCGAAATTTCCGTGACGCTTGAAGCGGGCCCTGGCGCGGTTTTCGAATGGATTCCGCAGGAAACCATCCTGTTCGAAGCCGCGCGGCTTGAACGCCGCCTGAATGCCGATATCGCCGAGGACGCAACCCTGCTGATGGCCGAAGCGCTGGTGTTCGGTCGCGCCGCGCGGGGGGAGACCTGGCGCCGTGGCGCTTTGCAGGATTCCTGGCGCATCCGGCGCGGCGGCAAGCTGCTTTGGGCGGATGGGCTGAGTCTTGGGGAAGACATCGCTGCGGATTTCGCCGACCCCTTCGGGTTTGCCAATGCTGAAGCACTGGGTAGCCTGGTGCTGGCCGGCCCGCTTGCCACGCCCGATTTGCGCGATGCTTTGCGCGAAGATGGCGCATTGGCGAGCCTAGTCCGGCCCGGGCTTTTGGTCACACGTTGGCTCGGTGGTGCCGTTGAGGTACGCGAAGGGCTGGGTGCGGCGATTTGCCGGCTGCGCCCGGCGCTTGGCCTGCCGGCGCGGCTGCCGCGCCTATGGACGACATGAAGCAGAAAATCCCATGATGATGGCACAGCGATTGCGGAACCCAACGCCATGAACCTGACCCCACGCGAAAAAGACAAGCTGATGATTTCCATGGCTGCGATTGTGGCGCGACGGCGCCTGGAACGCGGCCTGAAAATGAACTTCCCGGAATCCGTGGCGCTGATTACGGATTTCGTGGTGGAAGGGGCGCGGGATGGCCGCAGCGTGGCGGAACTAATGCGTGATGGCGCAACCGTGCTGACGCGCGATCAGGTGATGGAAGGCATCGCCGAGATGCTCCATGAAATCCAGGTGGAAGCGACCTTCCCGGATGGCACAAAGCTGGTGACGGTGCATCAGCCAATCCGTGCGCCAGCGGCGAAGAAGCCCAGCGCCAAGGCGAAGCCTGCCCCGAAGGCTAAGGTGAAAGCCGCACCAAAAGCCAAAGCTAAGCCCAAAGCTAAAGCTGCGAAGAAACCCGTGAAGCCAAAGGCGAAGCCAGCGCGTAAGGGAGCCCGCAAATGATCCCCGGCGAAATCATCACTGCCCCTGGCGAGATTACACTGAACGCAACACGCGATGCGGTGGAAATCTCGGTGGCGAATAAAGGCGACCGCCCGGTGCAGGTGGGCAGCCATTACCACTTCGCGGAAACCAATCCGCTGCTGAATTTTGATCGTGCCAAGGCGCGCGGCTGCCGGCTGGATATCGCGGCCGGCACGGCAGTGCGCTTTGAACCGGGGCAGACGCGCAAGGTGCGGCTGATTCCCATGGCAGGCGCACGCATCATCCACGGCTTTCGCGGCGAAACGGAAGGGGCGGTCTGACCCATGGCAACGAAAATCTCTCGTGCCGCTTATGCCGGCATGTATGGCCCGACGGTCGGCGACCGTGTGCGCCTGGCCGATACGGAAATTTTTATCGAGGTTGAGCGCGACCTGACCACCTATGGTGAGGAAGTGAAATTCGGCGGCGGCAAGGTGATTCGCGATGGCATGGGCCAATCGCAAGTCACGCGCGCCAATGGCGCCATGGATACGGTCATCACCAATGCGCTGATTCTGGATCATTGGGGCGTTGTGAAAGCAGATATCGGGCTGCGCGGCGGGCGGATTGCCGCCATCGGCAAGGCAGGCAATCCCGACACACAGCCCAATGTGGACATCATCATCGGCCCGGGCACGGAGATCATCGCTGGCGAAGGGCGCATCCTGACCGCGGGCGGGCTTGATGTGCATATCCATTTCATCTGCCCGCAGCAGATCGAAGAAGCGCTGGCATCCGGCATCACCTCCATGTTCGGCGGCGGCACCGGCCCGGCGCATGGCACGCTGGCCACCACCTGCACGCCCGGCCCCTGGCATATTGAGCGTATGTTGCAGGCCGCCGAAGGTTTCCCGATGAATCTTGGCTTCCTCGGCAAGGGCAATGCCGCGCTGCCGGCGGGCTTGGAAGAACAAATCCGCGCGGGCGCTTGCGGGCTGAAACTGCATGAGGATTGGGGCACGACGCCCAAGGCGATTGATAACTGCCTATCGGTTGCGGATGAGATGGATATTCAGATCGCCATCCATACCGATACGCTGAATGAAAGTGGCTTTGTCGAGGAAACCATCAAGGCCATTCGTGGCCGCACCATTCAGGCCTTCCATACCGAAGGTGCCGGTGGCGGCCATGCGCCGGATATCCTGCGCCTGGTGGGTGAGGCAGGCGTGCTGCCTTCTTCCACCAACCCCACCATGCCTTACACGGTGAATACGGTGGATGAG
>JAPLOJ010000176.1 GCA_026400795.1 Alphaproteobacteria bacterium | reverse complement strand
ACATCAAGCGCATCATTCACATATTCAACCATTTCCGCGGCGCGTACAAAGCCGTTCGGATGGAAGAATTTCATGTCATTGGTATCAAGCGCATAGGGCAGCACTGAAAGCCCAGGATGCGCGTGGTCATCATAGGGCACGTCATCATCGAAAGCATTGGATACCCAGGTAAAGCCGCGTTCCTGCAGCAGCCCGCGCGTCCAGATGCTTTCCGAACCACGGCAGAAAAACCCCTGAGGCGCCTCGCCACACGCTTTGGCAATGGCAGCGATGCAACGATCAAGATCGGCGGCTTCCGCTTCGCGAGACGTGTAATCCGATTGCGGGCGCCAAAGCCAGCCATGGGCGGCGGCTTCATGGCCGCGCCTGGTTACCTCGGCAGCGAGGGAGGGCGCCCTTTCAACAGCGCGACCACACATCAGAAAGGTTGCGGGAATGGCGTGATGATCCAGCGCATCGAGCATGCGCCAGAAACCTGCGCGCGTGCCATAAGCGAAAATCTGTTCCTGGCCCATGTCGCGCACACCAGGGGCGACGACACTGATCACCTCACCCATGCGTTCGCATTGGGGGTCTCCGTCACCCACTTGTTGCTCGGCGCCTTCTTCAAAATTGACAGCGACCGAAACGGCAAGCCGCGCGCCATTTGGCCAACGCATATCCGGCCAGTGGCCGCCATAGCCAACCATATCGCGTGTCATGCGAAATCTCCTTTGCGGGCATGGCGCCCGAACCAACACAGCGCCGCACCCGCCAGCGGCAGCGTTGCCAATAGTGCGAAAGCGTAGCGATAGCCGTGCAATTCCTGCCCGAGCAACGCAATCAGCGGCGGCCCAAGCACGGCCCCGGCAAAGCTGAGTGAAATCACCGCACCGGAAGCCGCGCCCGCAGCACCAGGGGGCGCAAGGCGCACGCTTTCCGCCACCAATACGCCATTCCAACCGGCGGTGCTGGCGCCAATGGCAATGAAAAGCAGCACCAGCAGGAAAGTCTGACTGCCACCAACCAGTGGCAGCATCATCAGGAAAATCCCTGACAGCACGCCGATCATCATCAATACCCGCTGCCCACCCAGTTTCGTATCCGCCACCAAAGCCCAGCCGATGCGCGAAAGTCCGCCCACAACCTGACACAGACCAACAAGCGCGCCCGCCGAAACCGAATCCCAGCCGTAATCACCGATCAGCATGGCGACCATATGCGCGCCAAGGCCGATCTGCACCAACGCATAACAAGCAGCCGCCAAGCCAATAACGCCAAGCGCGGGCGATTTCAGCAACAGCAATGGCCCTGCCTGCAAGGCGGGCGTGCCTCGATCCTGATCCCAATCCGCGCGCTTGAATTGCAGCCCGATCACCATGGTAAGCAACATCGCCGCCGCAATCAGCATTGCGTTGCGCCAACCAAAAAACTCCGCGGTGCCGGGCAGCATCAAGCCTGCAAGTGCCACACCAAAGGGCACGCCCATTTGCTTGAGGCCGAACACCATATTGCGGCGTGACGGCGGCGCAAGCTTGCCAAGCAATTGCGAAGCCGCCGGGTTGGTCAGCCCATAGGCAAGGCCAATCAGCATCGTTGCAGGCAGCGCGATGGTAAGCTCAGCAAAGCTGAGCAGCGCAACACCAACCGCTGCGGCCGCAAGTGCAATTTGCGTCGTGCGCGCCGGCCCCCATAGCGCAAGCCAGCGCGGCCCATAGGCAGAAGCGAAAACCGCGCTGAGGTAAACCAAGCCCACCTGATAGCCGATAGTCGCGCGCGCCATCCCAAAATCCGGCGCGGCATAGGCCACCAAAACAGGCAACGCATAAACCGCCATGGTGGCCAAGGTTTGCGCCCCAGCCAGCAGAAAAAGCACAAGCGCCAAGCTGGGAGAGCTACTCATGCGGCGTTCTCGATCAAGCCTGATGCAACCCTCGCCGATAGGTGGAAGGTTCCATATCCTTCACTGATTTCGCGCGTTTTTCGAGCCAATAGCTCTGCGCCGGTGGCATGGCATCAAAAGCAGATTCAATGCCGAGCTTACGCGCCGCATCGGTTGGCCAGTTCGGGTTATAGAGAATCTCACGCCCAATCGCGATCAGATCAGCATCGCCGGCTTGCAGAATCGCCTCTGCCTGGTCGGCATGCACAATCAAGCCAACTGCCATGGTCGCGATTGGTGCATCCTGCCGAAGACGCCGCGCGTAGGGCACCTGATAACCATAGCCAGGGCGCGCGGCCTTGGGTGGGCCGCCGCTGATACCGCCAGATGAGCAATCCACCACATCAATACCAGCGCTTTGTTCCACATCCCAACCCGAATCATCTTCGACCGAGAAACGCATGAAAAGCGGCTTATGCGCCGGCCAGATTGCACGTACCGCTTCCACAACTTCTAGCGCGAAGCGCATGCGGTTAAGCTCCGTGCCACCATAATCGTCATTGCGACGATTGGCGGATGGCGAAAGGAATTGATGAAGCAAATAACCATGCGCGGCGTGGATTTCCAACACGTCAAAGCCAGCAGCATCCGCACGCCGCGCGGCATCCGCCCAATGCTGCACGACTTGTGGGATTTCATCGCGCGTCAGGGCGCGTGGCATGGGGTCCCCTGCATCGCCAATCTCAGCGCTGGGGGCAACAAGTTCCCATGCCTCCCAATCAGTAATCGCAGGGCTTTGCACCAGCGGCGCGCCACCTTCCCAGGGGCGAAAGCGCCGCGCCTTGCGGCCCGAATGGCCGATCTGAATCGCCGGCACCGAACCATTGGCGCGAATTAAATCCGCCACGCGCTTCATGCCGGGAATGAAGGCATCATCCCAAAGGCCGGTATCGCCCAAAGTGCCGCAGCCGCGCCGTTCCACCTTGGTGCTTTCCACCATCACCATGCCGGCACCACCCGCGGCAAAGCGCCCAGCATTCATCAAATGCCAATCCGTGATGAAGCCACGATCAGCCGCGTATTGATGCATGGGCGCGACCACCACGCGATTCTTCAGCGTAACGCCACGTTTGGTCCATGGCGTGAAAAGCAAGGGCAGGGTCATGGTGTAATCCTCCGTACCCGAAGCCTAGGGCAAGGAGGCTATGCTGGACAGAGGGGCTTCAGCCCTTCACATAACCAAGCGCGTGATCCGCGTGGCGCCGTTCCGCGGGGCGCTTGGCAGGATCACCAAAGCCACCACCACCGGAAGTCTCAAGCCGAACGATATCGCCCTTCAGCAAGCGCACCGCATCGCTTTTCGGTGCGATGGGTGTTTCCTGCCCGTCGCGAATACGCATCAAGCGCCCAAGGCTGGCGGGCTTGCCGCCGGCAAGGCCATAGGGAGGAAAGCGAAAGCGATCCATATTCGCGGTGAAAATTCCAGCGGGGCTATCCACGCGCCATTCGCGAATAAGGCCAAGGCCGCCGCGATACTCGCCGTCTCCGCCAGAATCAGGCTTCAGCCCGTAATGCGTGATGGTGAGCGGCATTTGGCTTTCGATCATCTCGATCGGGATATTGCTGTTGTTGTGCATGCCAAAGGACCAGGCATTCACGCCATCCTTGGCGGGGCTGGCGCCGGTGCCGCCGATTTCGATTTCCACCAATACCTCTCGGCCGCCATCGGCTGCTTCGGTCTGGAAGGTCGCCACGTAAGAACCGCCGTAATAGGCAGCCGGCATACGGTCCGGCAGCGCCTGATGTAGGCAGCCGAACATGACATTGGCCAGCCTATGGCAAACCGCGACACGATGCGCAACGGATGCCGGCGCGCGGCAGGATGTGACACTGCCTTCACGGTGACGAATACGAATGGGGCGATAGCAGCCCGCATTGGCCGGCATGGCGCCATCAGTCGCGGCAATAATGCTGTAATAGACGGCACAATTAGACATTGCTGGTGTGCAATTGATGGGGCCGCGCTGCTGATCTGCACAGGCGGTCAGATCAACCTCAATCTCATCACCCTTGATGGTGATGGAGGCATAAAGGCGCACCGGTTCACCAGATACACCATCATCATCAAGGAAATCTTCAAAGTCATAGGTGCCATCCGGCATGGCGCTAATGGCGGCGCGCATCGCGGCCTCGCTCTGATCCAGGATGCGGCCTGTGGCTTCAATCAGCGTTGCGGCACCATAGCGCGCGGCGATACGCCGGATGGAAGCGGCGCCGACCTCAAGGCTTGCTAATTGGGATTGCAAATCCCCCAGCATGAGCGCGGGCTTGCGTACATTCTGCCCGATCATGGCGTAGATGGCCTTGTTCAGCACGCCGCCTTCAATCAGCTTCAGCGGCGGAATGCGCAGCCCTTCCTGAAAGACTTCCGTTGCTGTCGCAGCATAGGAACCTGGCGCCATGCCGCCCATATCTATGTGATGGCACAACGCACCCACGTAAGCCACCCGTTTGCCATCATGGAAAACCGGCTTGAAGACCAAGATGTCGTTCAGGTGTTGCGCGCCGCAATAGGGATCATTGGTGGCAACAACATCATCTTCGTGCCAATCCGCCGCATCTACGAAGCGATCCAGCAATATGCGGAGCGCCGCGCCCATGGAATTCAAATGCTGCGGGATGCGCGCTGATTGCGCGACGTTGTTGCCGTCAGCGTCGAAGACTGCCGTGGAATAATCCAGCAATTCGCGCACCGTAGTGCTGCGGCTGGTGCGCCAGATGGTGATATCCATCTCGGCCGCGGCCGCGGTAAGCGCATTGCGGATCACTTCGATTTCAATGGGGCCTAGGCTCATGGCGCGATCTTCTTTGCAATCAGGGCGCCGCCGGCGGCAAGCCTTGCTTGCCAGGCGCGGGAAATCCAATGGGTGGCGAAGGCTTCTTCAATGATGGCGGGACCATTGATCAGGTCTTCGGCGCCAAGCGCCTCGCGGTCCCAGACGGTCACGTCGCACCATTGCTGGCCATCAAAGGCGCGGCGCTTTGCCTTGCGTGCCTGGCGGGAAGCTGGCGTTGGTTCGCGCAATACAGGCTTCGCCAGCTTGCCTTTGGCAATGGCGCGGAAGGTGACGATTTCCACTGCCTCATTCGCATTGGAATAGGAAAAGCGCTGCTTATGCGTTGCATGAAAGCGTTGGATCAGTTCAGCCAAGGCAGCCTCATCCGGGGCGTGTAGTTGGCCCCATGGGACAAGCAGTTCAAAGGCTTGGCCATGATAGCGCATGTCAGCAGCAATCGTGATTTCACGCTCATCAGCTGGAACGCCATCCTGTGCCAGTCGCGCATCCGCGGCCTGGCGCAATTCAGCGATGATGTTGCGCATCTGTGGCAAGCCAGCGGGTTCAGCGCGCGTCAGCCTTGTGCGCGCCAAATCCTGCACCAGATCAGAAAACAGAATGCCATAGGCGGAAAGCGTGCCGGGTTCGCGCGGGAAGATCACTTCTGTGATGCCCATTTCCTCGGCCACCTCGGTGGCATGAAGCCCGCCGGCGCCCCCGAAGGACAGTAGCGCGAAGTCGCGCGGATCAAGCCCCTTTTCAAACAGCGAAAGCCGTACCGCGGCGCCAAGATTGGCGTTGGTGACCGTCAGCATACCCGCTGCCGCCTGTTCCAACGACAAATGCAGCGGCGCGCCGATGCGTGTCTCAATCGCGGTGCGCGTGGCCGGCATATCAAGCTTGATGGCGCCGCCGAGGAAGAAATCAGGATCAAGACGGCCGAGTGCCAGATTGGCATCCGTGACGGTCGGCTCCGTACCGCCGCGCCCATAGGCAACCGGCCCGGGCCGTGCGCCGGCGCTACGTGGCCCAACGGTGAGCCGCCCAGCGGCATCAACAGAACCGATGGAACCGCCGCCTGCACCGATGGTGCGCATTTCCACCATGGGCAGGCGCACGGGCAGACGGTCGATCTCACCCTGCGTAATCACGGAAACGCGCCCGCCTTGCACCACAGAAACATCATAGGATGTGCCGCCCATATCCACTGCAACTAGATTGGGACGTGCGAGCATTTCCGAAATGCGCCCCGCCGCTAATGCACCGCCCGATGGGCCAGAAAGCAAAAGCCGCGCCGGTTGTTCGGCCGCCATGCGCAGGCTGCAGACGCCGCCATTGGATTGCACCAGGAAAACAAGCGGCGAAAACCCGTCCTCCCCCAAACGCTTTTCAAGCCGGTCCAGATAGGCTTTCACCACCGGCATCAGAAGTGCGTTCAGCACAGTGGTGGAGCAGCGTTCATATTCGCGGATTTCCGGCGAAATATCGGCAGAAAGCGAAATCGGCAGATCAGGGCGCGCGGCCTGGATCAGCGCAGCCAGGCGCTTTTCATGGGCGGGATTGGCATAGGCGTGCAGCAGCGAAATCGCGACGGTCTCGGCGCCAAGATGTTGGATGCGATCCAGCAGTGCCGGTAATTGCGTTTCATCCAGCAGTATTTCAGCGCTACCATCAGCACGCAAACGTTCATGCACACCAAGCCGGCGGTCGCGCGGGATCAGCGTTGGGAAAGGTTCTTGCGCCAGGCCGTAAATATCGCGCCGGACATGGCGATTGATTTCAAGTACATCCTCAAAACCCGCCGTGGTGAGCAAAACGCCGCGGGCGAGCTTTCTTTCCAGCACTGCATTGGTGGCGATGGTGGTGCCGTGCAGCAAAAGCCCGACATCGGACAGCGCGAAACCGAAGCGGCCCGCGGCTTCCTTGACGCCCGTCAGAAGGCCGATCGAAGGGTCTTCCGGCGTTGTCGGCGTTTTCCATGCCTGCGCGACACCAAGCCGCGCATCTAGGATTTGCAGATCAGTAAAGGTGCCGCCGATATCAACGGCGATACGAATGGGGCGCGTGGTGGTTTCGGTGCTCAAGGTTTTGATCCGTCGAGAATAGGTCAGCTCATGACGCTTGGCAGCCAAAGCGCCAGGCCAGGGAATATCATCAGAAGCGCTACGGCCAAAAGATAGACGGCGAGGAAGGGCATGACGCCGGCGAAGACATCCGTAATGGGCCCCGCGCGTTTTCGCATGCCTTGCAGGACGTACATCACCGTTCCATCAGGCGGGCTGATTTGGGCGATTTCCACCAGCATGGTGACAATCACGCCAAACCAGATCGGGTCATAGCCAAGCGCCGTGACGATGGGGAAAACCACCGGCACCGTAGTGATGATCATGGAAAAGCCTTCCATGAAAGTGCCGAGCGCCACGTAAAGCGCGATGATGCACAGCATGATGGCCCAGGGCGGAATCGGCAGGCCAGAGATCATACCCGCAAGTGCCTGCGGCACATTGATCAACGTAAGAATATAATTCAGCAAATAGGCGCCAAAAAGGATCAAGCCAAGCAGCGCCGTATTGCGCGCGGTGGCCTCGGCTGAGGCATTGAGCATGCGGAGCGTAAGCTTGCCTTCCAAGGCAGCGAAAAGTGCAGCGCCAACAACCCCAAGTGCGGCCGCTTCCGTGGGCGTGGCGAAGCCGCCATAGATGGACCCAAGGACCAACAGAATCAGCAGGACCGTCGGCACAAGATCAACCAACGCGCGGAGCTTCATGGCAAGCGGCAGCTTGGGTGGTTTTTCCATTGGATGCGTGAGGCCATGTGTCAGGATCACCATGATGAAAAGCCCGGTGACAAGCAGCGAAGGAATAATCGCGGCGATATAAAGCGCCCCGACCGAGGTTTCCGTGATCAGCCCATAGATGATGAAGGTGATGCCTGGTGGGATCAGATTGCCCAAGGCGCCGCCGGCAGCGAGCGAGCCTAGCACCATGCGCTGACTGTATTTCGTGTCCTGAAAATAGGGCAGCGCTACCGAACCCATGGTAGCCGCAGTTGCGACAGAGCTGCCGGAGATTGCAGAAAACACCGCGCAGGAGACGATATTGGTGTGCAGCAAGCCGCCTGGCATGCGGTTCAGCCAGACATTCAGCGCGCGATAAAGCCGATCAGAAAGACCCGCGCGCAACAGGATTTCGCCCATCAACAGGAATAGTGGCACCGCAACAAGGACGAAGTTCGAAGATGGTGCCCAAAGCGTTTGCCCCATGAAGGCCCACCAGGGGCGATCAGAAAACAAAAAGCCGACCAATACGCCAAGTATGCCGAGTACGGCTGCGATATAAACACCCGAGCCGAAAAACAGCACGAAAATGCCCACCAGCATGAGGATTTCAGCAATGGGCAGGGCCTGCGCGCCAGTGGCTGCGGCGAAAACGGTCACCGCCAATAGCCCCAGCAGAAAGACAATTGCGATCATGCTTGCGGCCTTGGTGCTTCATGCGCCATGGCGACGGCTTCCAGCGCTTCGTCGGTTTCATCCTTCAGCGTGCGGGACCCGAGCAGCTCATCCAATTCCTCTGGCTGCCCCGCTAGGATGGAAAGGCTTGCTTCTAACATCAGCACCACGGCCATGATGGCGAAGGTGATGATACCAAAGGCCCAAATTCCCTGAGGCCAGATCATTTCAATCCGCAGCGCGGAATTGTCATGGGCATTGAACAGCGCACTTTCATCCACCAATTCCAGCGCAGCCCAGGCGAAGAAAATCCCGAGCCCTAGCAGCAGGGCCAGCGAGAAAAGATGCAACCAAGCGCGCAGACCAAGCGGCAGGCGCATCATGAAGACATCAACACGGATATGGGCGCGCTTGGCGAGTGTGTGCGCCAAGGCCCAAGCAATGCCGCCCGCCAGCATATAGCCGGTGACTTCTACAGTAGCCTTGGAGGAAAAGCCGAAGAAGCTCCGTCCAACAATGTCAAACGTAATGAAGCAGGCGCAGAGAATGTAATTCCATCCAGCAATATGCGCCATCACGGCTGCCAGCGCGGCAACCCAAAGCCTGAGTCGCCGCGCTGCATGCAGCCATGCTGGGGCAGTGCTGGCGCCG
>JAPLOJ010000232.1 GCA_026400795.1 Alphaproteobacteria bacterium | reverse complement strand
GTGCCGTGCTGGAAGAAGAAGCGCCCAATCATGATCTGACGGTCACGGTTTCCGGCGAAAGCTTCCTGACCGAACCGGGGCCATTCGTGGCCGGGCTGCAACGCGCCATCGAACGCGCGACGGGCGCACAGGCAAAGCTTGATACGGGCGGCGGTACTTCGGATGCGCGTTTCATCACGCGCTATTGCCCCGTTGCGGAATTGGGCGCGGTTGGGGCCACCATGCATAAGGTGGATGAATGCGCGCCAATTGACGAGCTCCGCGACTTGGCCTCGCTTTACCGCATGGCGCTTGAGGAGCTGGTCGGCTGAGCAACGCACCCCAAGGTGGCGTGGCACGCGCGCTGGCTGGCGCGCTGATGCTGGCACGCGGGCGCGCCGTTGGGCTGGCGGCATTTGAGAATACGCTGCCGGTCGCGGCCTATTCCTTCCGCGCCGCGGCGATCTGCCTGCCGATATTCCTTTTCTTCAAGGATCAGACCAGCCCGCCTGCCGATGTGGTGCTCTCGCTTTTTGTGGATTTGCTGCTGTTCGCGGCTTCCTGGGCGGGGTTTGCCTTGGCGTCGCTCTACCTGGCCAAAGCCCTTGGCGTCGCAGATCGCTGGCCACGTTTCATCGCTGCCTGGAACTGGTCTGCGGTGGTGCAATATCTTGCACTCGCGCTGCTGAGCCTGCCGGGTTTGCTCATGGGCAAGGGCGGTTTGCTCGACCTTGGTGGGTTATTGGCGCTGTTTTATGCGCTTTGGCTGGAATGGTTTGTAGCACGCCATGCGTTGCGCCTCAGCGCGTTGGGCGCAGCCGGGTTTGTCGCGCTTGATCTGGGGCTTGCCGTGTTTCTGGGTGGCCTTGCTGCGCGCATTACAGGGTGATGGTGGCGGTCTATTGCAGGAATTCAGGCGAAATCAGCCGCGGCAGAATCAAAGACACATCCGGCCACATGATCACCAGGCCCAGCACAGCCAACATGGGCAGCAGCATAATGAGGGTATCCTTGATCACAGCACCTATCTTCATGCCCGCCACATGGCAGGCGATCATCAGGCATAAGCCATAAGGCGGCGTCACCAGGCCGAAGGCTAGGCTCACAATCCCGATCATGGCGAAATGCACGGGATGAATGCCGACGTCCATTGCCAGCGGTTGCAAGATGGCGCCGACAATGATGATGGCCGGAATCGCATCCAGGAAGCAGCCCACCACCAAGAAGACGCCGGCCACGAAAAACCCTGTCGCGATCTTGCCCATGCCCCAGGCGGAAACACCGGCCAGGATGGCCTCGGGGATTTTGTAATAGGCGAGCAACCAACCAAAGGCCGAAGCCGTTCCCACGCAAAACAGCGCCACCGCCGCAAGCCTTCCGGTTTCACCAAGCGCACCGTAAAGCCCTTTCAAATCCATCTCTCGATAGACAATCAGGGAAAGCAGGCCGGCATAAAGCACGGCGATGCACGCACTTTCGGTCGCGGTGAACCAGCCGAAAATCTTGCCACCGATGATGATGAAGGGCGTCATCAGCGCGGGCAGGGAAATCCAGGTGGCAAAACCCAATTCGCGCAGGTTGGCGCGTGGATAGGTTGGGTAGCCGCGCCTCTTGGCATAGGCATGCACGGTTGCCATTTGCACCAAGCCAATCAGCAGGCCGGGAATGACACCCGCCAGAAACAGCGCGCCGATCGAAACCGTGAGCACGCCCCCCCAGACAATCATCAGAATGGAAGGCGGAATGATCACCGCCAGCACGGCAGATACAGCCGTGATGGCAACCGAAAAACTATCATCATAGCCTTCGCGGCGCTGCGCTTCGATGAAGATTTTGGACTGCGATGCGGCATCCGCCGTGCTGCTGCCGCTGATGCCCGCAAAGAAAATGGACAGCACAACATTGATCTGCGCGAGCCCACCCGGAAAATGCCCAACCAACGCGCGCGATAGCCGCACCAGCCTATCCGTAATGCCGCCCACATTCATCAGATTGGCGGTCAGCAAAAAGAACGGCACTGCCAGCAGGATGAAGGAATTATAGGCGTTGAAGGTTTCCTGCATCAGCGTCATGGCGCCAAGCCGCGGTTCAATCAGCATCACCGGCAAGCAGGCCATGCCAAGCGCCACCGCCACGGGTACGCGCAGCGCGAGCAGTGCAAAGAACCCGCCAAAGAGGATCCAGGCCGCTTCACTCGGCGCCAATACATTGCCGCCCATCATGACGCTTCGCCCCCAAACAGCGTTCTCAGATCATCATAGAATTTAAGGCCACCAAATAGCAGCCAGGAAAACCCCAGAATGGGCCAGGCGAGGTGGATCAACCACAGCGGCAATTCCGCCAATTCACTGATGCG
>JAPLOJ010000333.1 GCA_026400795.1 Alphaproteobacteria bacterium | reverse complement strand
TCATGGTGGCGTGGCGCTGAGACCAGCATTCGCCGATATTCGGGCAGGCCGCTTCTTCGCATACCGTGACCAGTTTCTTCTCCCGCATCAGGGCGCGGGTTTCCAGATAAACCGGATGCGTCGGCGCCTTTACCCGGATCCAGGCGGGTTTGCGCTGGATGGGGTTATCCGGGCGATGCGCCTTTTCCGGATGCCTTTCGGCACCCGTTTTGGCGGCGCGATGGTCAATTTCGATGCGGTTTGCTGCCATGATAGGACTTAATTTGAGCGGCTGATTCACCGCTTCGGTCATGCGACCTACGCGGATCAGACGCTATATGTGGATCACCCGGCCGTAAGCATCAAGCACGCTTTCATGCATGGCCTCCGAAACCGTGGGATGCGGGAAGACGGTGTGCATCAATTCAACCTCGGTTGTCTCCAGGGTACGGGCAATGCCGTAGCCTTGGATCATTTCCGTGACCTCCGGCCCCACCATATGGGCGCCGAGCAAAGCGCCCGTCTTGGCGTCAAACACCGTCTTCACAAAGCCTTCCGGCTCACCCATCGCAATCGCCTTGCCATTTCCGATGAAGGGGAAGCGCCCAACCTTTACCTCATGCCCGCGGGCCTTGGCTGCGGCTTCCGTAAGCCCAACCGAGGCGACTTGCGGCCGGCAATAGGTGCAGCCCGGAATATTCAGCGTATCCATGGCATGCGGATGCAACCCGGCAATGGCCTCGACGCAAATGATGCCTTCATGCGATGCCTTATGCGCGAGCCAAGGCGGGCCGGTCAGATCACCAATGGCGTAAATGCCAGGCTCTCCGGTGCGGCCAAAAGCATCCGTGAGGATATGGGTACGATCCACCTGAATCTTCGTACCCTCAAGGCCCAAATCTTCAACATTGCCGACAATGCCAACCGCGCTGATCAGCCGATCCGCCTTGATCTCTGTTACCTTGCCGCCGGCTTCCACAATGGCGGCAATCGCATCACCTTCCTTGCGCACGCCTTGCAGCTTGGCGCCGACCATCACCTTCATGCCCTGTTTTTCAAATGCTTTATGCACAAAGGCAGAAATCTCAGCATCTTCGACGGGCAGAATGCGATCCATCGCTTCAATCAGCGTTACTTCAGACCCCATATTGCGATAGAAGGACGCGAATTCAGACCCAATCGCACCGGACCCGATCACGATCAGCCGCTTCGGCAAAGCAGGTGCAGTCATGGCTTCGCGATAGGACCAGATCAGCTTGCCATCCGGTTCAATCCCCGGCAGCACGCGCGCCCGCGCGCCAGTTGCCAGAATGACGTGCTTGCCCAGCAGTTCCGCCACCGGCTTGCCATCCTTGGTCACCGCAACCTTGCCGGCGCCCGCAAGCTTGGCGTGCCCATCAAAAACCGTGACCTTGTTCTTACGCAGCAAATGCTTGACGCCACCCGAAAGCTGCCCCGCTACGCTGCGTGAGCGCTTCACCACTTTCGCAAAATCAAAACGGATATTGTCAGCCGCAAAGCCATAAGCATCCAGGCTATGCAGCAAATGATTGATCTCGGAAGCGCGCAGCAGCGCCTTGGTTGGGATGCAGCCCCAATTCAGGCAAATGCCGCCAAGGTTTTCACGCTCCACCAGCGCGACCTTCATCTTCAATTGGCTGGCGCGAATGGCCGCGACATAGCCGCCAGGCCCACCGCCCACCACTACCAGATCAAATGCCTCAGCCATGTCTCAGGCTCCTTCCTCTATTCGGCCAGGCGATCGAGCGCCGCGCCGTCAACGCGTTGCATGGTCCATTGATCAAGCCCGCGCGCACCCATGGCGCGATAGGCGCCGATGGCGGGTTCATTCCAATCCAGCACATTCCATTCCAGGCGCCCGCCGCCTTCATCCTTCACTTGCTGCGCCAGGCGCCGGAAGATGGCGCGGGCAATGCCGCGGCCGCGATAGGCGGGCTCCACAAAAACATCTTCCACCCAAATGCCATGGCGCGCAGTGAAGGTAGAAAAAGTGCGATGCCAGACGCAAAGCCCAACCGGCTTGCCATCCGCTTCCGCAATGATGGCGGCGGCACGCGGCGTCGGTCCAAAAAGCGCTTCCGCGAAGTCAGCCTCGGTTCCCTTCGCCTCATGCAGCAGCTTTTCGTATTCGGCCAAGGCGCGCACGAAATGCACCACCACCGGCACATCGGCTGGCGTGGCATCCCGCAGCGTGAAGGCAGTAGCCATCAGAGCATCAGGCTCAGCGGATCCTCGATATTGCGCTTGAGCGCTTGCAGGAATTCCGCCGCCAAAGCGCCATCAATCACGCGATGATCCACGGAAAGTGTCAGCGTCATCACCGTTGCGATGGCAAGCGCGCCATTCTTCACTACCGGGCGCTGTTCGCCGGCAGATACTGCCAGAATGCCGGCCTGGGGCGGATTGATGATGGCGGCGAAATCCTTCACGCCATACATCCCCATATTGGAGATGGAAAAACCACCGCCCTGAAATTCCTCGGGCTTCAGCTTGCCGGATTTGGCGCGCGCGGCGAGGTCCTTCATTTCATTGCTGATGGCAGCCAGGCCCTTGATATCAGCGTTTTTCACAATCGGCGTGATCAGCCCATCGGGGATGGATACCGCGACCGAGATATCAACATCATGCAATTGCAGAACGGCATCTTCGGTCCACATCGCATTCACATTGGGGAAGCGGCGTAGCGTGACCGCCGTTGCCTTGATCACCAGGTCATTGACCGAAAGTTTGAAGGCGCCGGGGCCATCCTTGGGGCTCCGCGCATTCAAATCGGCGCGGATTTTCAGCAGCGCATCAATTTCCACATCGGTGCTGACATAGAAATGCGGAATCGTCGCCTTGGATTCGGCAAGGCGCCGCGCAATCACTTTGCGGATGCTGCTATTCGGCACGGCGGTATGCGGCGCGGTGATCGCGACCGGCGCGGCAGGCCGCGGTGCCGCGATAGGCGCGGGCGCAGCAGCGGGCGCGGGCGAAGCGACAGGTGCGGGGCTACGCGACAGCGCGGCATCCACATCCGCCTTCACAATCCGCCCATTCGGGCCGGAACCGGCGATTTGACCGATATCCAAACCGGCTTGTGCCGCCATGCGCCGCGCGAGGGGGCTCGCAAATACGCGATCACCAGAAGCAACGGGCGCCGGTGCAGCGGCAGCAGGCGTAGCCGCAACCGGCACGGGCGCCGCTGGTGCAGGCGCAGCAGCGGGTGTGGCTGTCGGTGCAGCGCCAGCGGCGGGCAGGGCTTCGCCCGCTTCCACCAGCACGGCAATCACATCATTCACCTTCACGCCTTGCGTGCCGGCGGGCACAACGATGCGGCTCAGAATGCCTTCATCCACGGCTTCCACTTCCATCGTCGCCTTATCGGTTTCGATTTCCGCGATTACATCACCGGCCTTGATCCGCTCGCCTTCCTGCTTCAGCCAGCGCGCCAGATTGCCTTCCGTCATGGTGGGCGAAAGCGCGGGCATCAGAATATTTGTGGCCATGATCTTTCCCCTTACCGACGATAGGTCACGGAACGCGCTGCTTCCACCACCTGTTCCAGGCGCGGCAGGGCGAGTTTTTCTAGATTAGCCGCATAAGGCATGGGCACATCCAGGCCAGTCACGCGGACAGGCGGCGCATCCAGATGATCAAAGGCGGTTTCCATGATTTGCATGGCCACTTCCGCGCCAATGCCGGCATAGGGCCAGCCTTCTTCCAGCGTCACCAGGCGATTGGTCTTGCGCACGGAAGCCGCGATGGTTTCCGTATCCAAGGGCCGGATGGAACGCAGATTGATCACTTCCGCACTAATGCCCTGTTCAGCGAGCTTTTCCGCCGCCTGCATCGCCATACCAACCATGATGGAGAAGGCCACAATGGTAACATCGCTGCCTTCGCGTTCCACCTTGGCTTTGCCGATCTCCAGGATGAAATCATCGGCCGTCGGGCATTCGAAACTTTGCCCATAAAGAATTTCATTTTCCAGCACGATCACCGGGTTCGGGTCGCGGATCGCGGCGCGCAACAGCCCCTTCGCATCAGCGGCGGACCATGGCGATACCACCTTCAGCCCCGGGCAATGCGCATACCAGGACGCGTAGCATTGCGAATGCTGCGCCGCGACGCGGGAAGCCGCGCCATTCGGGCCACGGAAGACAATCGGGCAACCAAGCTGCCCGCCTGACATATACAAGGTCTTGGCAGCGGAATTGATGATCTGGTCAATCGCCTGCATGGAAAAGTTGAAGGTCATGAATTCAACAATGGGCTTCAAGCCAGTAAAGGCCGCACCCACTGCCATGCCGGTGAAGCCATGTTCCGTGATCGGCATATCCATCACGCGGCGCGGCCCGAATTCTTCCAGCAAGCCTTGGCTGATTTTATAGGCGCCCTGATACTGCGCCACTTCCTCACCAATCAGGAATACATCCGCATCGGCGCGCATTTCTGCCGCCATGGCATCACGCAGCGCTTCGCGCACCGTCATGGATTTGGTTGGGCCCCAATCCTTCTCGGGCGTAGCGGCGCGTGGCGCGGCGGGCACGGATGCCGGGGCAGGTGCGGCAGCCACAGGAGCAGGCGCCGCCACGGGCGCGGCCTTCGCACCACCGGTGCCGCCATCCAATTCGGCAATCGCCGTATTCACCGAGACATTTTCCGTGCCTTCGGGGACAAGAATGGCGGTCAACACACCCTCATCCACCGCTTCCACTTCCATGGTCGCCTTATCGGTTTCAATCTCGGCGATCACCTCACCGGATTTCACCTTGTCGCCGGTTTTTTTCAGCCAGCGGGCCAGCTTGCCTTCCGTCATGGTGGGGGAAAGCGCGGGCATCAGGATCACGGCACCCATCTCAGTTTGCCTCCACCAGAATATCGGTCATCAATTCGGATTCCGGCGGTTCCGGGCTTTCCTGCGCGAAATCGGCGCTGTCCTGGACAATCGCCTTCACCTCATCATCAATCACCTTCAGATCGGCCTCCGTCACGCCGAAATCATCCAGCAGCGCCTTGCGCGCGGTCTCAATACAATCCGATGTTTCGCGCATTTTCTGCACTTCTTCGCGCGTGCGATACTTCGCCGGGTCAGACATGGAATGGCCGCGATAGCGATAGGTCTTCATTTCCAGCAGATACGGCCCCTTGCCGGCGCGGCAATGCGCGACGGCGCGTTCACCCGCTTCGCGCACGGCGGCCACATCCATGCCATTCACCTGTTCACCGGGGATGCCCCAGGGCGCGCCATTCTGCGACAGGTCACGCGAAGCCGAGGCACGATCAACGCTGGTGCCCATGCCGTATTTGTTGTTTTCGATGATGAAGATGCAGGGCAGCTTAAAAAGCGCGGCCAGGTTCAGGCTTTCAAACACCTGGCCCTGGTTGGAAGCGCCTTCCCCGAAATAGGTGACCGCCACCCGCCCATCCTGCCGATACCAATTGGCGAAAGCTAGCCCATTGCCGAGCGAGACCTGCGCGCCGACAATCCCATGTCCGCCGTAAAAACCCTTCTCCCGGCTGAACATATGCATGGACCCACCCTTGCCCTTGGAATAGCCGCCAATGCGTCCCGTGAGTTCGGCCATCACGCCGCGGGCTTCCATGCCAGTGGCCAGCATATGCCCGTGGTCGCGGTAGGAGGTGATCACCTGATCCCCCGGCTTCAGGCACATTTGCATGCCAACCACGACCGCTTCCTGGCCGATATAAAGGTGGCAAAAGCCGCCAATCAGCCCCATGCCGTAAAGCTGGCCGGCCTTTTCTTCAAATCGGCGGATCAGCAACATGTCGCGATAGGCGCGCTGCAATTCATCGCGCGATATGGCGGGGGCCTTGGCTTTGCCGCGCCGCTTGCTGGCGGCTTCTGTGGCCTGGGGCATGGGGGTTGGTCCTCCGGAGCTTAACTTCCAAACCCAATAAGAGACGAGTTTGATTAAAATACAAGGCTTGAAAAGCTAAAAAACCGTGTTTTTGCAATGCAATAATAGAATTAACTAGAATTCAGTTAAGTGCTTGTTTCGCCATGCTGAGGCTGGCACGGTATCGTTTCTGGCGAAGCAGGCTGTGTTCCGTAAGGCTTGAAAAACCAGCAGAAACGGCGTCGGGCGCCAGGGTTTAATAAAGTCGGCGCTCCGGCCCATAGGGCACAATCACCTCATCCCGCCCGACCATGTTCAGCAGCGACCGGGCGCGTTCTTCAAGCTGGTCCCGATCAAGCCTATCGCCCCGCAGCCCAGCCACGCGGCGTTCCATGGCGTCACGTTCGGACTCCGACCGGGTCAGCTCAGCCCGCGCGGCGACGATATCCGCCTGGCGCTTGTCGCGCGCCATCAGCCCGCGTTCCCCATGCACGGCATGCCAGACGAAATACCCAGATACCGCCAGGAAGCCGGCCGGCACCAGGATCCCTTTCAGGAGTCGCTTGAAGGTGGAAAGCAGCGCCATCGGCGCGAATACCCCGCAAAATTAAGTGTGGCCTAAAGAATCAATTCTTGAGCTGCTTGTCCAGAGGCAAATGCCATAAGCCCGTGAAATCGCGCAAAATTCTGCCCAAACCCCGCTTTCCTTGTTATTCATCATATCAAGGAGCCCAGATGCCCGCCAAGGAACGGGACCAAACCCAAAACCCGAATCTGATGCAGCCCGCCGACCCAAGGCTGGTTTTCACGCCCGTTCGCCTCAGAGCTTTGATGCCAATTACGCCGAGGCCCAAACCATGGCTGCACGACAATCCCGCCAGCTGCGGCGCCGCCACGCCGGAAGTCGGGCGCACCCTACGGCGTTAGCGGGCGATTAGCCGATGGGCGAGGTGCGCTGCCCAGGACAAAGCTCACACGCTTGGGCGTGAGCATCGCCATGTCACGGCCTATTTGGCAGGCCGGGCTGAGCCGAGCGTTACCGGCGCAGCACGCCCCGCCCGGCATAACGCGCCGCCGGGCCAAGCCCTTGTTCAATTCGGATCAACTGATTGTATTTCGCGAGGCGGTCAGACCGCGACAGGGACCCGGTCTTGATCTGCCCGCAATTGGTGGCGACAGCCAAATCCGCGATGGTCGCATCCTCGCTCTCACCGGAACGGTGGCTCATCACCGCGCGATAGCCGGCGCGATGGGCCATCTCAACCGCCTCAAGCGTCTCGGTCAGCGTGCCGATCTGATTGACCTTCACCAGAATGGCATTCGCCGTCGCCGTTTCGATACCCTGGCGCAGGCGTTCCGGGTTGGTCACGAAAAGATCATCGCCCACCAACTGCACCTTGGCGCCAATGCGGTCCGTCAGCAGCTTCCAGCCGGCCCAATCATCTTCCGAACAGCCATCTTCGATCGAAACAATCGGCCATTTGGCCGTCAGCGCCGCCAGATATTCCACCATGCCGGCGGGATCCAGCTTCTTGCCCTCACCTTCCAAGGCATAGACACCGTCATGGAAGAATTCAGTCGCGGCGCAATCAAGCGCGAATACCACATCTTCCCCAGGGCGATGCCCCGCCGCTTCGCAGGCCTTGGTGATGAAGGCCAAAGCCTCATCCGCGCTTTTCAGATTGGGGGCGAAGCCGCCCTCATCACCGACATTGGTGGAATGCCCAGCATCATGCAGAGCCTTCTTGAGCGCCATGAAGACTTCCGAGCCGATCCGCACCGCATCCGCGATGGTGCCGGCGGCGACCGGCATGATCATGAATTCCTGGATATCAATCGGGTTATCGGCGTGCTTGCCGCCATTGACGATATTCATCATGGGCACTGGCAGGGTGCGCCCGAAAACGCCGCCGACATGGCGATAGAGCGGTATGTTCAAATCTGCCGCCGCCGCCTTGGCAACCGCGAGCGAGACCGCCAGCATCGCATTGGCCCCAAGCCGCGCCTTATTGGGCGTGCCGTCCAATTCGATCATTGTCTCGTCAATCTTGATTTGATCGAGGGGATCGAAGCCCGAAATCGCGTCAAAGATTTCACCCTCAACGCTCGCCACCGCTTTCAGTACGCCCTTGCCGCCGTAGCGGGCCTTGTCGCCATCGCGGAGTTCCACCGCCTCATGCGCGCCGGTGGAAGCGCCAGAAGGGACAATGGCATGGCCGCGGGCGCCGGTATCCAGCACCACTTCGGCCTCCACGGTTGGGTTGCCGCGGGAATCCAGCACTTCGCGGGCGATGATATCGGCAATGGCGGCCATGGCAGGTGATTCCAGTTGCAGGGGTTTCGGGCGGTTGGCTACACCGGCCTGCCCGGGGCGCCAAGACCCCGTTCCCTAAGGG
>JAPLOJ010000343.1 GCA_026400795.1 Alphaproteobacteria bacterium | reverse complement strand
GAACACCCCGGCCACTGTCGTGCCTGTTGGGAAGGCCATCACGGTCACATCGTCGCGATCCTTATAGCGAATCGCGGCGCGGCCTGAGGCAACGCGCACCCCCGGCACCGCCGGCATTTCCGGCAGCGGGAGGGCAAGCGGTGAGGTGGGGATATCATGTCCGGCCATGGGAATTCCTCCGAAACTAACGACGGGTCGGCGCAGCGGGGCGGCCCGCTGGGGCGGTTGGGGCTGGGGGTTCCGCGGCGTCAATGGCACGCGGGGTCGAACCATCCAGATTGAAGCGCTCGATCTTCGCAGCGCTGCGGGCGCGTTCCACCACGGTGTTGATTTCAGCCTCGAACAGGCGCTGGCGCAGCGTCTCACGTGCTTCCTCAAAGGGTGGTGGCGCTGATGAACGGCGTTCATCCACACGGATGATGTGCCAGCCAAAGGGGCTGCGCACCGGCGCGGCGCTTATCTGCCCTGCCGGCAGCGCAAAGGCGGCTTCCGCGAACTCCGGCACCATGTCGCCACGCTTAAAGAAGCCAAGATCACCGCCTTCCCGCGCCCCGGGGCCGGCGGAACGGCGCTGCGCCACGGCGTTGAAATCAGCCCCGGCGCGGATTTCGGCCAAGGCTTCCCGAGCCTCGGTTTCTGTCGGCACCAGAATGTGGCGGGCGCGGACCTCTTCCTCGGCAGGGCGGGCGCGGATCTCGGCATCATAGGCCGCGCGGATGCGTTCATCCGTCACGAGTCCAGCCAATGCGCGGGACAGGTAGGCCTGCTGCAATTCCTGTTCCTCGGCGCGACGGATGCGCGCACGCACTGCCTCATCCTTATCAAGCCCCGCGCGGCGGGCGGCGGCGGCCACGGCCCGCCCCGCGATCATCTGATCCAGCAGCAGGGGATAGAGCATTTGCGGCGGCGCGCCGCGCAATTCCTCGGGCAATTCCTGGGCGGCATTGGCAAGGTCTGAGAAGCGAATCTCCTCTCCATCCACCTTGGCCACAATGGGGTCAGCCGGCGGGGCGGCTGGGGCGGGCTGGGCCAGGCCGGGCTGGGCAAAGGCCACCCCCAGCAGCAGCGCGAGGGTGGCGCGAAGGGGGGCAGAGGCGGCAGGGCCGCGCGAATGGCGCATAGGGGCTGGTCCCAAATCGGTGATCGGCCCGGAACATGGCCGATGCGCCCCTTCCCCACAAGGCGCAAGCGTTGACCCGCCCCCCGGGGGAGCCTATCTCTGCGGCCAATCCGAAACATGCTTTAGGCGCCCCGGCGCCACGAACGGGCGTGAGCCCGCCGGAGATTGACGCGCCAGATGTTTGCCCGCCTTGCAGCCGCTATTTTCGGCACCTCCAACGACCGCGCCTTGAAGCGCTATCAATCCCGCGTGCCCGCGATCAATGCGCTGGAACCCCGCCTGCAGGCGCTTTCAGATGAAGCGCTGGCGGGGCAGACCGCGCTGTTCCGCGAAAGGCTGGCCAAGGGCGAGGCCTTGGATGCGCTGCTGCCGGAAGCCTTCGCGACTGTGCGGGAAGCGTCCCGCCGCGTACTGGGCTTGCGCCATTTCGATGTGCAGATGATCGGCGGCATGGTGCTGCATGAAGGCAAGATCGCCGAGATGAAAACCGGCGAAGGCAAGACGCTGGTGGCGACCCTGCCGGTTTACCTGAATGCGCTGCCCGCCAAGGGCGTGCATGTGGTGACGGTGAATGATTATTTGGCCAAGCGCGATGCGGAATGGATGGGGCGCGTCTATGGCTTCCTGGGCCTGACCGTTGGCGTGATTGTGCATGGGCTGACGGATGACCAGCGCCAGGCGGCGTATGCCTGCGATGTCACCTACGGCACCAATAACGAATACGGCTTCGATTATCTGCGCGACAATATGAAGTATCGGCTGGAAGATATGGCCCAGCGCGATTTCGCCTATGCCATCGTGGATGAGGTGGACAGCATCCTGGTGGATGAAGCGCGCACGCCGCTGATTATCAGCGGGCCGACCGACGACACTTCCGATCTTTACCGCCGCACCGATGAGGTGATGAAGGAGCTGGTGAAGGACAAGGAGACTTACGAGAAGGACGAGAAGCAGCGTGCCGTGAGCCTGACCGAATTGGGCGGCGAAAGGGTGGAAGAATTACTGCGCCAATTTGGCCTGCTGACCGAAGGTAATATGTATGACACGGAAAACGTGTCCCTGGTGCATCATGTGAACCAGGCCTTGCGGGCGCACACACTTTTCACGCGCGATGTTGAATATATTGTCCGGCAGGACAAGATCATCATCATTGATGAATTCACCGGCCGCATGATGGAAGGCCGGCGCTATTCCGATGGTCTGCATCAGGCGCTGGAAGCCAAGGAACATGTGACGGTCCAGCCAGAGAATCAAACGCTGGCTTCCATCACCTTCCAGAATTACTTCCGGCTTTATCCGAAGCTTGCCGGCATGACCGGCACGGCGGCGACGGAAGCGGATGAGCTCGCCGAAATCTACAAGCTGGATGTGGTGGAAATCCCGACCAATGTGCCCGTTGCGCGGCTGGATCAGGATGATGAGGTTTATCGCAACGCCGAAGAAAAATACGAAGCCGTTGCAAAGCTGATCGAAGAAGCCCGCGGTCGCGGTCAGCCTTGCCTGGTCGGCACCACCAGCATCGAAAAATCCGAACTGATTTCAACGCTGCTGAAGAAGAAGAACATTCCGCACCAGGTGCTGAATGCGCGCTACCATGAACAGGAAGCGACCATCATTTCCCAGGCCGGGCGCGCCGGTGCGGTGACGATTGCGACCAATATGGCGGGCCGCGGTACGGATATTCAATTGGGCGGTAATCTGGAAATGCTGGCGCGCCAGGAAGCCAATGCTTCCGAAGGGCCGGAATTTGAAACCGCTTTGGCGCGCCACAAGACCGAAGTTGATGCGGCGAGGCCCATCGTGCGCGAAGCAGGTGGACTTTTCGTGATTGGCACGGAACGCCACGAAAGCCGACGCATTGACAATCAGCTTCGCGGTCGTTCCGGCCGCCAGGGCGATCCGGGCGCCTCGCGCTTCTTCCTTTCCTTGGAAGATGATTTGATGCGCATCTTCGGGTCTGACCGGATGGGCGGCATGTTGCAGAAGCTCGGCCTGAAAGAAGGGGAGGCGATTGTCCACCCCTGGATCAATAAGGCCCTGGAACGCGCGCAGAAAAAGGTGGAGGCGCGGAACTTCGACATCCGCAAGAATCTGCTGAAATATGATGACGTGATGAATGACCAGCGCCGGGAAGTTTATGCCCAGCGCCGCGCTTTCATGATGGCGAATGAGGTGGCCGAAACCATCGCGGAAATGCGAGAGGAAACCATCGCGGATATCGTCGCGCGCGCCATTCCGGAAAACGCCTATCCCGAACAATGGGATCTGGAAAAGCTGGATCGTGACGTCAAGGAACTTCTGAACCTTGATCTGCCGGTGGCGGATTGGGCGCGGGAAGAAGGCATTGATGATGACGCGGTGCGCGAACGCCTGACGCAGGCGGCTGCACAGGCTTACGCGTCTCGCGCGGCCAATGTGGGGCCGGAGATTATGCGCCAAATCGAAAAATCCCTGCTGCTGCAGATTTTCGATCAATCCTGGAAGGAGCATCTGCTGTCCTTGGATCATTTGCGCCAGGGCATCGGGCTGCGCGCCTATGGCCAGCGTGACCCGCTGAATGAATACAAAAGCGAAGCCTTCCGCCTGTTCAATTCCATGCTGGAAAACCTGCGTGAGCGTGTGACCAGCCTATTGCTGCGCATTGAAATCCGCCCGGATGCGCCGCCGCCCGCGCCGGAAGGCATTGGCGTATTTGACATGCGCCACCCGGACCCGACTCTCGCGGGTGGGGAAATGATGGAAGTGGATGGCCCGCCAATGACCGCGCCGATCGGCACGGCAGCGCCGCGTTCCTTACCCGCAGCGGTGGACCCGAATGACCCAAGCACTTGGGCGGGTACACCGCGCAATGCGCCTTGCCCGTGTGGTAGTGGCAAGAAGTTCAAGGCGTGTCACGGGCGGGTCTGAACCCGCATGCGGCGCGCGGCATTCGTTGGTCTGTTACTGGTGATGTCTATCACACCCGCGGACGCAGCCTGGGAATATACGCGCTGGGGCATGAATGAAGCGCAGGCGGTGACCGCATCGCGCCGCGCGGTGCGCAGCCTGCCGGCGGCCGAGCGGCGCATGATGGATACGCGGGTGGAATATCGCGCACGTGGCGTCTTCAGTGTGGAGGGGCTGCGCATGAATATCGCCTTTGGTTTCGATACAAAAACCGGCGGTCTGGCCTGCGTTTCGGGCCGCGGCGCTGCGGCGCAGGGTGATGTGCTGCGCCAAAGGTTGATCACCCGCTTCGGCCCGCCCGAATTCGATGATCAGGATGCACGCAGTGGTGAACAGGATCTTGGCTGGACCACGCCGGATAAGATTGACTTGGTGATCACCTCGGCCGGCTTTACCCTACTGCATTGCGCGCCGGGCTACTGAGCAAAGCCATCAGCGGCGCAATGGAAGCTGACTGATCCAGAGCCCATAGCGCCGCAATCTGCCCTTCCACATCAGCCGTAGTGCCGCCAAGCGCTGCATTGATGCGATATTTGGTAGCGAGTTCGTCATCACTCAGCGGCCGTTCCGCGCTACCGCGTGGATGTTCGACGGTGGCCTGATGCGTGCTGCCATCAGCAAGTGTGATGGTCACGCGCGCCGCGCCGCGCGGCAGGCTGGCATCGCATTTCGCCACCAGTTTTGCGCGCAGTGCCGCAAGGGCGGGGTCCTGCACCGACGCCATTTCAAAATCCGCCACATCAGCGCGGCCAAGCAGCAGCGCAATCGCGGCGCAGTGATGGATGCTGACGCGTGTGTCGCGTTCATTGTGCACACTGCGATCCCCGCGCGCCAGCAAAAGCGCATCACCGGCAACCGTCACGCGCGCGATCTGCGCGACCGCCTTGCCAAGCTGTTCGCGCAGCGCCAGGCAGGCATCAATCACCGCATGAAACACGATCCCCGCCGCATAGGGCTTGTAGGTATTGCGCGCGATTTCCCAGCGCTGGCCAAGCCCTTCGGTGATCTCGGCCAGCACGGGTTCATCTCCCATGGCGCGCGCCCAGCCCAGAGGCCCTTCAATGGCAAGCGGCGCGGCACGATAGCCGCGCGCGGCGAAGCGCGCCGCCAATATGCCATTGCGTGCCGCATTGCCGACGCCGATATTCTTGGCCGCAGTCGCCAGATTTTCTACAATACTGCCGGATTGGCTGGCGGCGATGCCAAGCGCATCCGCGGTTTGTTCCACTGATAACCGCATCAGCCGCGCCGCCGCCGCCGCCGCACCAAAGACGCCGCAGCTTGCGGTGATATGCCAGCCCCGCGCGTAATGCCCCGGTGAGACAGCATTGCCGATACGGCAGGCGATTTCTGCGCCCAGCAGGAAAGCGTGCAAAACCTCGGCCCCGCTGGCACCGGTTTCTTCGCCAAGCGCAAAGGCCACGGGGGCGACCGGCGCGCTTGGGTGGATCACGGTGCGCAGATGCGTGTCATCATAATCCAGCAGATTGGACGCAATGGCATTGACGAAAGCCGCTTCCATCACGCCAAGCCTGTCACGTTGACCAAGCACTGTGGCGCTTGGCTTGCCTGAGGCATCGCGCATGATCTCAAGCGCCGTGATCACCGCCGGATCACGCGCAACACCCAAGGCGCAGCCGACGTGATTGAGGATGGAACGCCGGCCTTCACGCCGCAGCGCTTCGGGCAGGGCTTCAAACCGCGATTCGCTGACGAAACGCCCCAGGATTTGCGTGGCCGATAATGCTTCACTCATGGGGCGCGTCCTTTGATTTACTCGGCAATCTCACGCGCCATGACGCGCGCCGGCGCACCATCTGACCCGGTGATGGAAAGCGCACCAAAGATGAATTCAACGCGCTTGCCGGCAAGCGGGCGCGGGCCGCGCAAATGCTCACAAATCAGCACGCCATCACGCAAAAGGCGCTGATGCACGGGCCAGGTGAAGCCCTCGGGCGGGCGGCGATGCACGGGTAGATCAGGTGTTGGGAAATCACAGGCGAGCAGCTTCACCTGTTTCGCCACGATCCAATCTGCTGCTGCCAGGCTAAGGCAAGGGTGCGCATCATAGGCGGGTGTATTGATGTGCGGCGAAGAACCCGTATCCAGCGCCAGGATATCGCCGGGGCGCAGCAAGGGGCGCGCGGCTTCCAGATGTTCCGGTTCAAGCAGGCTATTGGGCGGCAGATCAAAACGCCAGACAACGCCTGGGCCATTCCAGCGTTCCAGCGGCACTTGTTCCATGCTTGGCCCATCGCTGTAGAAATGACAGGGCGCATCAACATGCGTGCCGGTATGCACCACCATCTCGAAGCTGGTGACGGTCAGCGGATCGGCCGGCAGACAAAATAGTTTCTTCACCTTGGGCGGGCCGAAGGTGGGCACGCGCGGCATCGCCTCATCTATCGGGTGCGTCAGGTCCAACCAGGGGCCGAGCGGTTTGGTTTCCTGTCGGGCAGGCAGGGGCATCCAACCACGCCAGCCAAGCCCACGTTCTTCTGCCTTATCACACATGTTTTCTCTCCCTTACACCGCGCGCAGTATGCTTGATGCCATCGTGAATGGGCACGCGGTATCTGTCCAGCACGGGCGCCGCTTTCCCTCGCGCGCAAGCGGGGCAATACTCGTCACCTCGACATAAAGGACGGAACGGCATGGCCAAGGGTGGCGGATTGCTTTGCGTGATGAATGACATCGCGCCGGCTTGCGATAGGCGCGACTATGAAGCCTGGTATCAGGGT
>JAPLOJ010000091.1 GCA_026400795.1 Alphaproteobacteria bacterium | reverse complement strand
TCGCGATGGCGTCCTGAAGGCTCGCGCCGTAATGCATCTGGCTATTCACCCCATCCGCGAAGTGGCGCCCGTAGCGGCTGTCGAGGAAGGCGCGGACCGAGGCGGGATCCGTGCTGGTCGCGTCGTGGATCGCGGTGAAAGCGATCGGCCAGGCATCTGCTGCGTGTTCGCGCATGGTGCCCCAGAAACCCCAGTCTTGGTTTTCGGTGGGAAGGATCTTGCTCATCTGTTTGTCTCCGTCATCGGCGGGAGAAATCCCCTGCGCGTGACAGACCATTCGCGCTGTGATGGGGGCTGAGCCAAGCGAAATAGAGCGTTGTTTCATTGCTATGATCAGCAGGGTTTGATCATGATGTGAGGGCCAGAAGCCGCTGCTATCTGGCCCTTCATCGGCGTGTTTAGCGGCGCTTTTTGCTGCGCTTCGCGGCGGCTTGGCCGGCGGCATAGGCTTCCGCGAGAGAGTTGCGGATGGACCAGACGGCGACATCGTGGAAATCGAGCGCGTCGCGGTTTCTGGTTTCCAGTGTTTCAACCGAGGGCATGTGCCGCTTGGCGATCTCGAGGAAAAGCTGGTCAGTTGAAGAGGTGTCGTTCATCTTGGTCTCCTTGCCTTGGCGCCGGGGAGTTTCCCTGCGCCTAAGGGACCATTCGCGCTGTAGCGGGGGGTGAGCCAAGCAAGAATGAGCGTAATTTCGTTGCTAAGATTGGGGAGTTTCAATCATGATCTATTGATCGCGCGCGCTGCAGTGACATCGGCAAAGGTGCGATCCTCGCCATCCAGAACCGCCGCTTACCCCGTTTCCTCCTGCCAACGCCGCGCAATCACATCGCAATAAGCGGGATCAATCTCCAGCAGCTCGGCCAAACAATACGTCGTGCAGATGCAGCAAAAATTTGCCGGCCCTTTTTTCTCTACGGCTGCGCCTTACGTTGCGCTGCACGACGAACAAGCGCCACGAAATTCCTCACTATGCCTGAAGAATCGTCGCGCCGCGCTGCGATACTCAGGAAGGCTCTTGCCTGGGCTGCGCCCGCAAGGTCCCGGTAGGTCACGCCTTCCAGCGCCATGCGCCGCATGGAAGCCGGAACAAGGGTGACACCGAAGCCAGTCGCCACCAGGCTCAGCGCGGTGCTGATGCGCGGCGCCTCCTGGCCGAGTTGTGGGCTGAAGCCGGCCTGAAGGCATGCCGCCGCCATCGCCTCATAGAGCGCGGGTCCCTGTTGGCGCGCGTAGGCGATGAAGGTCTCACCAGCAAGCGCACGCAGCGGCAACGCAGCATCCTGGCTGGGCGCGCTGCGCGCCAAAGGATGCCCGCTCGGCAGTGCGGCCACCATGGGTTCCTCAAGCAACGGATGCACAACCAGCCCCTCAGGTGCTGCGATGGACGCGCGCAGGAAGGCAACGTCCATCTGCCCGCCGCGAAGCTGGTCCAAGGTCTCCATGCGGAGGTTTTCCTCCATCACGGAAGGCAAGAATGACCTGCGGTACAAAGGGGTGGAATGGCGCCGTTGGCGGAACGGCGAGCCGGAGATGGCCCTGCTCGCCACGGGCGGCGCGCTTCGCAGCCTCCACCCCCTGGCCCACGCGTGCGAGGGCGGCGCGCGCGTCCTCGATGAAGCTGCGGCCTGCTTCGGTCAGTTCGACGCCGCGCGGCAGTCTTCGGAACAACTGCACCCCAAGTTCGCGCTCAAGTGCCCTGATCTGATGGCTCAGCGGCGGCTGCTGAATGCCGAGCCGCTCGGCGGCACGGGTGATGTGCCCTTCCTCAGCGACGGCGACGAAATAGCGAAGATGACGAAGCTCCATGCCATATCCCATATGTATGGATTTTGACTTTTGCCCATTATGGCCGGTCTGTCAGCCGAATGCTACCCAATGCGTCATCCAGCTTCGCCGTTACAGCGGCCTTCCCGCCGGCGAGCGCCTGACATGCAAGGAGCCATACCACCATGGGCCTGCTTCGCCGAACCCTGTTGCAGAGCGCGGTCGCCACCTGCACGCCGCCGCTCATCCTCGCGCGTCGCGCGCAGGCTGAAACCTTCCCATCGCGCCCGGTTCGCCTGATCACCGGCTTTGCCCCCGGCGGCCCGATGGACATCGTCGCCCGTATCCTGAGCGGGTGGCTCGCGCCGCGGCTAGGCCAGCCTGTGATCGTCGAGAACCGACCAGGTGCGGGCGGCAATCTCGGTACGGAGGCAGTGGTGCGGGCGGTACCGGATGGTCACACGCTGCTGATCTGCGGCCCGGTGAACACCATCAATGGGGCGCTGTATGGCCGCCTACCCTTCGACTTCGCCCGCGACATTGCACCCGTTGCTGGCCTTGTTCGCGTTCCCCTTGTGATGGTGGTGCATCCTTCGGTGCCGGTCGCGACGGTGCCAGATTTCATCGCTTACGCAAGGAGCAGGTCTCAACCGCTCGCGGTCGCTTCGGCGGGAAACGGCACGCCACAGCACGTCTCCGGCGAATTGTTCAAGATGATGGCCGGCATTGACCTGCTTCACGTACCCTATCGCGGATCAGCGCCAGCCTTGACCGATCTGCTTGCTGGCCAGGCCGTTCAGGTGATGTTCGACGCTGTGCCTTCGGCGGTCGGGCATATTCGTGGCGGCGCCCTGCGCGCCTTGGCGGTCACAACCGCCACACGCTCAGAAGCACTGGCTGGGACCCCGGTGCTGGCCGAGTTCTTGCCCGGCTACGAGGCAAGTACCTGGTATGGCGTCGGCGCACCGCAGGGGACACCGATCGCCGTCGTGGAACGGCTGAACCGCGAGATCAACGCTGGCCTCGCCGATCCTGGGATCACCGCGCAGTTCGCGAACCTGGGAGCCACACCCATGCCCGGCACACCTGCCGACCTTGGCCGCTTCATCGCTACAGAGATCGAAAAATGGGGCCGAGTGGTGCGCGCCGCCGGCGTTCGCGTGGATTGAGAATGGAGCGCGCGGGATCATGATGACAATGACCGCACGAATGAAGCCGAATGGCTCAACACCCCGCATCGGCGTTCTCCTCACCGACAATGCCGCGCACCCCAATTATGCGGCGCTGCGTGAGGGGCTGGCGGCACACGGCCGTATTGACGGCCAGAATATCGTGATCGAGCCGCGCTTCGCCGAAGGCCGGCTTGATCGGCTGCCCCGGCTCGCGGCCGAGCTTGCCGCCTTGCCGGTAGACATCATTGCCGCGATCGGTGCCGTGCATTGCCGCGCGGCACAGCAGGCGGCACCCAATATTCCCATTGTCTTTGCTGTTGTCTTGGACCCGGTCGCTGTTGGTTTGGTCGCGAATGCTGACCGCCCCGGCGGCAATACGACGGGCGTCACCAATTTCGATCCAGCCCAGGCGCGGGAGGAGCTTCGCCTGCTTGGAGCGCTGATACCGAAGATGCAGCGCGTCGCGATCCTCGGCGATGCCGGGGTGCCCGACGCATTGCCCCGCGCGGCCTGCGCCGCTGCCGAAGCCCAGGGCCTGCAGGCTCAGCTGCTTTTGGTCAGCGGTCCAGAGGAGCTTAAGGGTGCCTTTGCGGCAATGCGAGACGCCCGCGCCGACGCGCTGGTCGCGCTTGGGGTGCCGATCGTCAGCACGCATGGGGCACATATCGCCGCCTTGGCGCGGGCGGCTCGGCTGCCTGCACTATTCGCCCGGGATGGCGCAAAACGCGCACCGCTTCTTGCATATGGTACGAGTTTCGCTGCGGCAGTGCGGCACATGTCGGGGATGATTGACCGCGTGCTGCGCGGTGAATATCCGGGCGAGATACCTGTTGCGCGTGTCTTCCAACCTGAATTGGTGGTGAACGTCGCTGTGGCACGCGAGATCGGGATCAGCATCCCGTCCGAGTTTGCGGAACGCGCCACCCACCTCATTCGATAAGTCGAGCCTACCAAGCTGCGTTCCGTAACCGACACCCAACGCCAAAACAGGGCCTAAACGTGATCCCCCGGGCGCATCACCGCTTCACGCAGGGCAGCGCCCCATGACTGGCGCGCTATTCATCATGTTCTTCATGGTCTGCGGACCTTTCGAAATGTTCTGCGAACAGGGCCGCATGATCCACCCAACCTGCGCCGCTGCCGAAGCCTGGCTGCGCGCGGGGCTACGCAGCGACCAATCCCTGCTGATCGTGGATTGCCGTGTGCACGAGCCGGCGGAGGCGGATGATGACTGACCGCCAAGGCCACGGCACCGAAAGCCGCACGCCTCGGCCCTGGCAAGAAAGCCTGCGCAATGCGGCGGAGCGTGCCGCGCTTTGGTGGGTGGCGCATGTTGTGGAAGCGATCTTTGTCTTCGCCATGCTGATCGCCGTGCTGGCGGCGATATTTGGCGCGCTGCCGGCTGCCGACCTGTCCGGGCTTTTTCCCGAAAAATCCTGCTGCCGCGGGGCTGAGTAATGGCCACGCCGCTTTCCCCCTGGCAACGCCATCGCGGCTGGCTGGTCGTGATGGGCGCCTTTCTGGTCATGCTGGTCGGCTTTGGCGCCATTTATTCCAGCTCTGCCTTCGCGCCGGAAATCGCTGCAAGCCTCGGGCTTGAGCGCGGCGATGCCGCGATGGTGCTGGCGCTCAGCAGCAGCGCCACCTTCTTTGTCAGCGCCATCAGCGGCCCTCTTTCGGATCGCGTCGGGCCAAGGCCGCTGGCCGTTTTCGGCACGCTCCTGATTGCGCTTGGCTTGGCCATTGCCGCCACCGCGAAGGATGCCGCTACCTTCTTCACGAGCTACGGGCTTTTGGTCGGCATCGGCGTCGGCCTGGCCTATGTGCCGGCGGTGGCGGCGGTGCAGCGCTGGTTCCTGGCCAATCGTGGCCTTGCTTCCGGCATCGCGCTGAGTGGCATCGGCGTCGGCACCGCACTGATTCCGCTGCTGAAATTCATCCTGGCGGATTTCGGCGACTGGCGCTTCGCTTTTCTCTGCTGCGCTGTTCTGGTCGCGATTGTGGGCCTGGCCGGGTCCCTGCTGCTGGAAGCGGGGCCGGAAAGCCATGGCATGGGGCCGGATGGCAGCAAGCTGCGCGCGAAACAGGCCGCACCCAAGGATGATAGGCCTGCGCTTGGGGAAGTGCTTTGCAGCCGGGCCTTCCTGCTGGCCTATGCCGGCACGCTGCTGGTCGCAATCCCCGCCGCCGCGCCGCTCATGCTGCTGGTCGGCACGGCCGAAGCGCGCGGCCTGTCCCATCCACAGGCGGTGGCGCTGCTTGGACTGATGGGGGTTGGCACCATTGTCGGGCGCTTCTGCCTGGCGGCGCTGGCGGATTTGCTCGGGCGCCGGCTTGGCTTTCTGCTTTCCTGCCTTGGCGTTTCCATCGCCATGATGCTCTGGGCGCTGGCTGATGACGCTGCTTCCCTGCAGGGCTTCGCGCTGATCTATGGCGCGCTGCAGGGTGGCTTTGTGGCGCTGCTGCCCGCCTTTGTCGCCGATAGCTTCGGCAGCCGTTCTGTCGGCGGCATTGTCGGCCTGCTTTACACAAGCCGCGGCATTGCCCTGCTGGTCGGCGTGCCGCTGGTGGGGGTGAGTGTTTCCGCCCTGGGCGCGCATGATCTGCCGATCGCGCTTTGCGGGTTGGTTGGCATGCTGGGCACGCTGCTGCTGGCCCTGGCCCGGCCCAAGCCGCGCAAGGCCGGCCCCCGCCCCAAGGCGGGCGAGGCGCCTGACCAGGCATACGGCCCCGTAAAGCCCGAGCCCATCCGCATGCTGCGCCGGAAATCCGCGGTGATCGCCATGCATCGGGGAGGCCGCCATGAGGCGTAAACCCTGGCGCACCTTGGCGCTTTGTCTTGCCCTGGCCGCGCCTTCCTTCGGCGCTGCGCAAGCGCCCAGGGATGGCGTGCCCGAGACCCTGGCGAGCTTCCCCCTGCCGCCGCTGCCGGATCGGCCCTTCGCGCTGCAATTCGCAGGCGCGGTAGCGCTATTCAGCCTGCCCGATGGGCCCACCCGCAAAGCCTGGCCGGCTGTGCTGATCCTGCCGGATGCTTTGGGCGCTGATGGTCGCGCCGTGCCCTATGTGGAAAGCCTGCTGGGTGCCGGCATTGCGGTACTGGAATTGCGCGACGCGAGCGCCGAGGCCGCCCGCGCTGCCTTGGCCCTGCTGGCCAGCGACCCGCGCATTGAGGCACCCAGGCTTGGCGTGCTCGGCTTCGGCCAGGGGGCGCGGCTGGCGCTGGGCCTGCCGGGTGCCGAGGCGCGCGCCTTGCTTTACCCTGGCTGCGCTTCTTTGCCTGTGCCGCAGACCGCGCCGGGGGCAGTGTTGCTGCTGCATGGCGCGGAAGATCCCGCCAACCCTGCACCCGCTTGCGCCGGCCTGGCCGCAAGGCTGCGCGCCCGCGGCGCCGAGGCGACGCAACGCAAGATTCCGGGCGCTGGCTACGCCTGGGATTACCCAGCCCTTGGCCAGGCATCGGCGGCGCTGCTGCCCGCCTCTGACGGTGCTGAGCGCCTGCACGTGCGCCCCTGGCCCGCCATGGCAGCGCAAAGTGCCGCCGAGATCGCGGGTTTCTTCGCCCAGCATTTCAGCCGGGCTGCGCCATGAGGCTGGAACCCTGCGATACTGCGTCGTAATCGCGCCCATCGCTCTCCAGCGTGACCGGATGATCGGGGTAGAGCATCCGCCAACGGGGAATCGCCAAATCCGCATAGGCCGGTGCCAATTTAATGCCGCGCGCAATGCGGCCCTTATCCGGGAAGGGTTGGCCGAAGGTTTGCGGCGCTATGCGCCACGGTTTGCACTTAAGCTGCTGAAACTACAGGAAAGGGTGCAACCCAAGTGCAAACCTGAGAAGCCAAAGTTTGCACCTAAGTCATTGAATTCAGTGCACCATAGTGCAAACTGCAACCCATATTTTCGGCCTGACGCTAGCGATGTCGAGCGCGTTTGCTCCCCGCATACAAAATCGCCAGGAAGGAACCATGTAATCAGAAATCAACCTGTTATCTAATTGTCTTGACTTTGCGTTCTGTCTCTATTCGATCTCAGAAGTTCGTTCCGTTCTTCAATCTACTGCCTAACGACATCACCCGGCTTCAGTCGCAATTCAACGACTGTCGAGATACTATCCCATCTGGTTCCGACGCTGCAATACGTTTTGAGCAGGGTCAGAACTGCATGGTGGACATTGTACATACATTGCTCTAGAACCCTTTCAGGAGATAGCAATGCCATCAACTGCCAAACGCATCACAACGCCGCGTCGACGCGTCTCGAAGGCTAAGCCCTCTGTCACCGTTGGTGCCGTCAATATCCGCATCCGCCCCGAAGAGCGCGCGCTGATCGATCAGGCCGCTGTGCTCTCAGGCAAGTCGCGCTCGGAATTCATGCTGGAAGCAGCGCGACGCGCTGCAACCGATGCCATCCTTGACCGCACGTTGCTACGCCTTGAACCCGCAGCCTTCACGCGCTTTTTGGCCATGCTCGATGCACCGCCGCAGTCGAATGAAAAGCTACGGAAACTACTCAAGACAACACCGCCATGGGGGTGAGGGGGGAGATTTCGGCTCCCGTTCCTCTCGATGACACGCACGAACTTTCGATGTTCGATAGCGGCGAGCCGTCTCTCGACGCTTGGCTGAAGCAGCGTGCGCGCACGAATCAGGTAGCGGGCGCATCGCGAACCTTTGTTGTGTGCCGCGGTAGTTTTGTCGTTGGATTCTACTGCTTGGCCGCAGGGGCCGTGGCAATTGCTGCCGCACCAGGGCGCATCAAGCGCAATATGCCAGACCCGATCCCTATGGCGTTATTGGGCCGTTTGGCGGTGGACCGCACCCTGCATGGCCAGGGCATTGGGCGTGCCCTGTTGCGGGATGCGGTCTTGCGCGTCTTGCAGGCTGGTGAAGTACTCGCAGTGCGGGGATTGCTGGTTCAGGCGCTGAACGCCGACGCACAGCGTTTCTATCAAGCCTGTGGTTTTACACCGTCACCTGCCGATCCGATGATGCTGATGGCCACGATGGGCGATCTCAAGGCCGCCCTCGGCTGAGGCTTGTGCATCACGCGCCTTTGGTTGCAGGCCATAATGAACCGCCAGGACGCCAAGCGCCGTGAGGAGAATACCTTGCGCCTGAACGTGATGGACAGCGCGTCCTGACCATCCCTGGCGTGTTGCCCATTCGCGAAGGGAGCATTCAAGGCCCAGCACATGCCACAGGCAGCTTCCGCCAGCACTATCGGCGCCACCAAATAAACTCAGCATCGCAGCGATGCGTTGTCGTGCTGCGGCCTGACCTTCGGTGAGTGGGTCGCTGGTGCCGCTCGGGATCCGAAGCAGCTGCGTTGTGCGCATGCCATCCAATGCGGCGATACGGAACGTCGCACGGAAATTCTGGCCGGCGTCGTGCATGGGCTGCGTGATACTGCCCTTGGCGAGCATGAGGCCGAGCGTGTCGGTGCACCGCCGCTGCATGATCGGCGTGCCGCTTTCCGTAGCCGCACCATGCTGCGCCAGCACATCCTTAGGCAGCCGTCGCGCCGGGGCGTTCATCGGCGGCAGCGCTAGCGCAGCGCGAATGTCGGAGGGCGTGGTCGTCATGCGGGCGGCAGGATCGCCAACCAGCAGATGACTTCCCAATCGTCCAGCCCGCTCTCGCCCCCGGCTCCCTCGATTCCGCCAGTGGTGAATAGGCTTTCGACCGCGCGTTCCTCCGCCTTGCCGGTGACGCCGCGGATGGCGGCGGCAAGCAGCGCCTGCCACTTCTCCATCCCTTCGCCACGACGAGTCTCGGCGTCGAAACGCGCCCAGGCTTCGGCTTGCCGCTCCGCTGGCGTTGCGGCGGCAAGGCGCAGCAGGTCCAGCATTCGCTTCGGCTGGCTGTGGGGCAGGATGGTGCGTTCATCCGTACCGACATAGATAAGGGCATGCGGGAACAACGGGTCGCCCTTGGCGATTGACCTTTCGGCTTCCGGTGTGGCCGCGCGCAGGACGAACAGCGCGCCAGGCGGGAAATTGTCGCTGGCAAAGATGGGCGAATGGGTGCCGATCAGCTGCCTATTGAGCGCAACACGCTCGTCAGGGGTCAGGCGCGCCAAATCCAATCGCAGGTCATTGAGCGTAAGGTCGGTGATCGAGACGCCGGAGGACAGGTCCTCCAAATCAATCGCGCGCGACTGCAGCGTTTCAAGCTGCTGGCGGCGATATTCCAGATCGTTCATCTGGTTGCCTGCCTGCGCCTCGATCAGGTTTTCCTCTCCGGTCGCGGAGACATCGAGCAGCATCATCTTGCTTGAGACACTGCGTTCGAGGCCGATGTAGCTGTCCAGATCCATGTTCGGCCAGAAATTGACCAGCCGGATCGCAGCATTGGGCGACCCCAGGCGATCGATGCGACCAAAGCGCTGGATGATTCGCACCGGGTTCCAGTGAATGTCGTAATTCACCACGCAGTCGCAGTCCTGCAGATTTTGGCCCTCGGATATGCAGTCGGTCGCGATGATTAGGTCAATCTCCTCCTCGCCCGCCAGCGCCTCCGGCCGTGAACGGGCGCGCGGCGCGAAGGCGGTGAGGATTGAGCCGAGATCAGCAGCCAACTTGGGGTGAGTCGTCTTGTTGCGTCCCGATCCGGTCACCAGCGCTATGCGATGCGGATAGTCACTCCGGACGGCGTCATAGAGGTATGCGGCGGTATCAGCGAAGGCAGTGAAGACCAGTAGCTTTGCGTTGCCGGGATTGAACGGGTCGGCCAGCTTGTTGGCGATCAGTGTCCTCAGTTCGGCGAGCTTGGCATCCCTTTCCGGCGTGACGGTCTGCGCCTGCGCATGCAGGCGCGCGAGCCGCTCCCGATCCTCGGCCAGATCCTGGCGCCATCGCACAAGGTCCGCGTCGCTGAGCAGCACGCGGACGCTCCGCCCAACGCCCAACTGCTCGAAAGCGGGATCGTCGTCATCCAGATCGTCGATCATGGGGGCTGCGACGCTGTCGTCATGCGCGTCGATGCGAGCGATCAGCGCCTCTACGATTTCCAGCTGGCGGCCAATCGTCAGCGCGAAGGCGTGGACCGAGCTCTCCATGCGCTTCAGCAGGTTGACC
>JAPLOJ010000010.1 GCA_026400795.1 Alphaproteobacteria bacterium | reverse complement strand
TTAACGCCTGATTTATTGAAAACAGGGGGCTTTCATGAAGAATCTTTCACGCCGCAACGTACTTGCTGCGCCTTTCATTCTGACGCCGCTGGCTATTCGGGAAGCGCAGGCCCAGGCGCGTTGGCAGGTAGCCACCGCCTATCCGGATGGCAATTTCCACACCCGCAATATCCGGAGCTTCCTGGACGAGGTGAAGGCGCAAACCGGCATTGATGCGCAGCTGCATTCCAATGGCAGCCTTTTGCCGATGCTGCAGATCAAGCGCGGCGTGCAACAGGGCCAGGTGCAGATCGGCGAGATTCTGCTTTCCGCCTATGGCAATGATGATCCCTTCTTCGAAGTGGATAGCATCCCTCAGCTTGCCTGGACTGATGAGCAAGCGCGCAAGCTGGCGACACTGTCCCGCCCCTATATCGAAGCGCGTTTCCAGCGGCAGGGGCTTAGCGTGCTCTACAGCGTGCCGTGGCCGCCTTCGGGCTTTTACACCAATGTGCCGGTGGAAAACCTGGAAGTGCTGCGCGGTTCGCGCATGCGCACCTTCAACGCCATGACGAACCGCTTCGCCACGCTGCTGGGCGCCACGCCAACCCTGGTGCAGGCGGCGGAAGTGCCGCAAGCCTTCGCGACCGGTGTGGTCAATTCCATGGTCACCAGCGCGGCCACGGGCGTTGATAGCGCTGCCTGGGATTTTGCGAAGGTCTTCACCCCCATTGGCTTCACCCGCACGCATAACGTGATCTTCGTACAGCGCCGCGCCTTTGAAGCCCTGCCGGCAGCACAACAGACCGCCATGCGCGAAGCGGCCAAGCGCGCCGAAGACCGCGGTTGGGCCTTGAGTGCAGAAGCGCGCGATGCGGCGCAGGCAACCTTGGCTGCCCGCGGCATGCAGGTAATGCAGCCGACACCGGTGGTGATGGAAGGCTTGTCGCGAGACTTCTTGCCGCCTATCGGGCCTGAAGCGCATGCCATTCTTGCGCCGGGCACTTGATGGCCTTTACGACATCTCAGCGGGGTTGGCCGCGCTTTCCCTGCTCTCGATCTTTCTTGTCATGATGGCCCAAGTTGCCCTGCGTGAGATGAATATCCAATTCGCCGGCGCCGATGACCTAAGCGCCTATCTTTGTGTTGCAACCACGTTTTTTGCCCTGGCGCGGACCTTCAAGAATGGTGAGCTGATCAGGGTTGGGCTTGCGATTGACAAGCTCGCGCCGCGCACCCGCCGCCTGTTGGAGATTATCGTTCTTCTGATGGCGGCGGTGGCTGTTGGCACGATTGTCTGGTTCACCCTGAATGATGTGCTGTTTTCCGTTGAGATCGAAGAAGTGGCCCAAGGCACTGTCGCCTTTCCGCTTTGGATCCCGAAACTGGCCATGCCAATCGGCGCGGGCGTTTTGCTCATCGCCATTCTTGATGAACTCATCCGCGTTCTGGTGGGCGAAGTCCCCAGTTATGTCGCGGCTGCGGCAGACCGTGCCGCACGCGGCGATTTCTCGGCGGAGGTTTGAGCCATGGAATTGTTGAGCTTCGCCCTGCTGCTGCTGATCCTGCTTTGCGTTCTGCTCGGCACGGGTCTTTGGATACCGATGAGCCTCGCCGCGGTTGGCTATATCGCCATGATGGCGGTGCATCCTCAGCCCGGACTGTTCCTGGCAAGTTCCATGTGGGAATCGACAGGTTCCTGGACCTTGGCGGCGCTGCCGATGTTTGTGTGGATGGGCGAAATCCTATTCCGCACCAAATTATCCGAGGAATTGTTCAACGGGCTTTCACCCTGGGTGCGTTGGCTTCCTGGGCGGCTTTTGCATG
>JAPLOJ010000344.1 GCA_026400795.1 Alphaproteobacteria bacterium | reverse complement strand
CGCCAGCATCATGGCCGGCAGATTGGGCCATCCTTGATCCGTATAGGGCATTCGCCTCCCCTTCTCCCGCTCTGGCGCCTGCCCGCGCGCCGCTTCGGTCTATATGAGAGGGGTGACCAGAAACACCATCCCCTCCCCGCTCCGCGCCCCGCTTGATGGCGGTGCCGCCGCCGCCAACCTCCCTGTTTGGGACCTTTCGGACCTGTACAAGGCGCCGGATGACCCGGCCTTGGCCCGCGACCTTGAACGCGCCGAGGCCAATGCCCGCGCCTTCTCGGCCAGGCTTGCCGGCAAGCTGGCCGCCATTTCAGGCAATGACCTGGCGGCGGCGATTGCCGAGTACGAGGCGATTGAGGAAATCCTGGGTCGCGTCATGTCCTATGCCCAGCTTGTCTTCAGCGGCGATGCGGAAGACCCGGCGAATGGGCGCTTCTATCAAACCATGCAGGAACGCGCGACCACGATCAGCAGCCATCTGATCTTCTTCACGCTGGAATTGAACCGGCTGGAAGATGCGCTGCTGGAAGGCAAATGCGCTGCCTCCCCTGCCCTTGCCCATTTCCGGCCTTGGCTGCGGGACCTTCGCGTGTTCCGCCCGCATCAGCTTTCTGATGAGGCGGAAAAGCTGCTGCATGAAAAGGACGTGACGGGCCGATCCGCCTGGAACCGGCTGTTTGACGAGACCATCGCCACCATGAAGGTGAACGTCCCGCTGCCGAGTGGCGCGGAAAGCCTGACCGTGTCTGACGCGCTGAACAGGCTTTCGGATGGGGATCGCGCGGTGCGTGAAGCCGCCGCCAAGGGTGTTTCCGCAGCCTTCGCCGAGAAAGGCCGACTGTTCACGCTGATCACGAATACCTTGGCGAAAGACAAGGAGATTATTGACAAGTGGCGGCGCTATCCGCGCCCCGCTTCCGCGCGCAACCGCGCCAATATGGTGGAAGATGAGGTGGTGGAAGCGCTGGTTTCCGCTGTGCGCGCCAGCTTCCCGCGCCTGTCGCATCGCTATTACGCCATGAAGGCGAAATGGCTTGGGCTGGAAAAATTGCAGCATTGGGATCGCAATGCGCCGCTGCCCGATCAGGATGACAGCCTGATCCCCTGGCCCAAGGCTGTCTCTCAAGTGCTGGATTCCTATGGCGCCTTCAGCCCGCGTTTGGCTGAGATTGGCCGGCAATTCTTCGACAAGCCCTGGATTGATGCGGCGCTGCGCCCCGGCAAGGCATCGGGCGCGTTTGCGCATCCCACCGTGCCTTCGGCGCATCCCTATTTGCTGGTGAATTACTACGGCAAGGCGCGGGATGTGATGACGCTGGCGCATGAATTGGGCCATGGCGTGCATCAGGTGCTGGCTGGTGAGCAGGGCTATCTGATGTCCTCAACGCCGCTGACTTTGGCTGAGACCGCCTCCGTCTTCGGTGAGATGATGACGTTCCGCGCCGTGCTGGATGCTGAAGCCGATCCGCGTCGCCGCCGCGGGCTGCTCGCCGCTAAGGTTGAGGATATGCTGAACACGGTCGTGCGCCAGATCGCGTTCTACCGGTTTGAGACGCTGCTGCATGATGAACGCGCCAAGGGTGAGCTTTCGTCAGAGCGCATCGGTGAGCTTTGGATGCAGGTGCAAGTCGAAAGCCTGGGTCCGGCATTTGATTTCTCGCCGGATTATGGAGTCTATTGGTCCTATATTCCGCATTTCATCCACACGCCCTTTTATGTCTATGCCTATGCCTTTGGCGATTGCCTGGTGAATGCGCTTTATGGCGTTTATCGCGATGGCGGCGTGAAGGATTTCGAAGCCAAGTATATCGACATGCTGCGTGCCGGCGGCACCTTGCGGCATAAGGAATTGCTCGCGCCCTTTGGGCTGAATGCTGCTGACCCGGCCTTCTGGACGCGCGGGCTTGATGTTATTGCCGGCTTCATTGATGAGGTCGAGCGCGCGGATGGCTGATGATCGCGAAGCCCATTCGATTTTTGGCGAAGTGCGCCGCATGGTGCGCACTTCCGGCGCCGTCACGGGCATGGCAGCGCGCGTTGCCGGCCATAAGCTCTTCGGCCTGAAATCAGACGAAAAGCATGCCGAGGATTTGAAGGCGGTGCTGGGTTCCCTCAAAGGGCCCATGATGAAGATCGCGCAATTTCTCTCCACCGTGCCGGATGCGTTGCCGCCCGAAATCGCCAAGGAATTGGCGACCCTTCAAGCCAATGCGCCGCCCATGGGCTGGCCCTTTGTGCGCCGGCGCATGATGAGCGAATTGGGCCCGGCCTGGGAAAGCAAATTCAAATCTTTTGAAAGGGAAGCTGCCGCCGCAGCATCGCTTGGCCAGGTGCACCGCGCCGTGCTGCCCGATGGCCAGCGCGTGGCCTGCAAGCTGCAATATCCGGATATGGCGAGCGTGGTTGAGGCTGATCTCAGGCAACTTAAAATCGCCATGAGCCTCTATCGCCGCATGGATAGCGCGCTTGAAAATGAAGAAGCCTATCTCGAGCTTTCGGAACGCCTGCGCGAAGAACTGGATTATCTGCGCGAAGCATCGCAGCAGCGGCTTTACGGCATTATGCTGCGCGATGTGCCGGGGGTGCGCGTGCCCGTGCCAGTGGAAGCCTTTTGCACCAAGCGCTTGCTGACGATGTCCTGGCTGGATGGCCGCGCCATTCAGGCACGTATTGACGAAGACCCGTCTGAGGAAGAACGCGCTGCCTATGCCCGCGCCCTTTTCCGCGCCTGGTATGTGCCGTTTTATCGCTATGGTGTGATCCATGGCGACCCGCATCTCGGGAATTATCAGGTACGCTCTGACCTTCCGGATAATGGTGGCTTTGGCATTAATCTGCTCGATTTCGGCGTGGTGCGGATTTTTGACCCGCGCTTCGTGGGCGGCGTGATCATGCTGTATGAAGCCGTGCGCGATGGGGATTTCGATAAGGCGGCAGAAGCCTATCGCATTTGGGGCTTCAAGGATTTGAAGCGCGAGACGATGGAAGTACTGAACCTTTGGGCGCGCTTCCTTTACGAACCGCTGTTGGAAGACCGTGTGCGGCCCATTCAGGAAAGCGATGACCCGCAATATGGGCGCCGCATTGCGGAAGAAGTGCATGCGGGCCTGAAGCGCACTGGGGGTGTGCGCATCCCGCGCGAATTCCCGCTGATGGACCGCGCGGCGATTGGGCTTGGCGCGGTGTTCCTGCGGCTCAATGCCAAGCTAAACTGGCACCAACTGTTCCAGGAATTGGTCGCTGATTTTGATGTGGCGAAAGTGGCTGAACGGCAACAGGCCGCCTTGACGGAAGCAGGCGTGCCGCCAACGGCCAACCCGGGCTGAAAAAGGGCCGCAGGGGATTGATCCCAAGGGCGTGACGGGTTCCTCTGCGGTATGAGTGATTCTCTCGCCCCCTCGCCAAGCCGCGCCGATCTGTTCCTCACCTATGGGAAGATCGGGCTGATCGGCTTTGGCGGCATCAATGCCTGGGCGCGGCGCGTGCTGGTCGAAGAAAAGCGCTGGCTGACCGAACAGGAATATGCGGAAACGCTGGGCCTTGGGCAGGTGCTGCCGGGGCCCAATGCGCTGAATGCGGCCATTATGATTGGGGATCGTTTTCATGGTGCGGTGGGGGCCTTACTTGCTTCCTGTTCCATGTTTGGCGGGCCGCTGGTCATCCTGATGGGGCTTGCGGTGCTGTATGATTCCTATGGCGAGGTGCCTTTGGTGAAGGCGGTGCTCGCCGGTGTCGCGGCGGCGGCGGCCGGCATGGTGCTCGGCACGGCGGTCAAGATGGGGCAGAAGCTGAAGCCGACCTTGGCGCTTTTGGGGGTTGGGCTTTGTGCGCTGGCGGCGGCGGGTTTTTTCCGCGTGCCGCTGCCGATGGTGGTGCTGGGCCTCGCCCCCTTTGGCATTCTGGCGTCCTGGTATGGGGCGCGCGGCAAATGACCGCGACCATCTTCTGGCAGTTACTGCTGGGTTTTGGCGCCATTTCCCTGGTCTCAGTGGGCGGTGGCATTGCCGTGCTGCCTGAGATGCACCGCATGGTCGTGGATGTGCATGGTTGGATGAGTGATGCGGATTTCGCGCGTCGCTTTGCCCTCGCCCAAGCCGCGCCTGGGCCTAATGTGCTGGTGGTCGGGCTGTTTGGTTGGCATGTCGGGGGCATTCTTGGGATGCTGACGGCCTCAGCCGCCATGACCGTGCCGACCAGCCTGATCGCCTTTGGTTTTTCGCGCCTACGCGCGCGGTTGCTGGGCCGGCCTTGGCTGCGCATCATCGAACGCGGCTTGGTGCCGATTGCGGTCGGGCTGATTGCCTCATCGGGGATGATCCTGGCGCAGGGTTCCGCCGAAAGCTGGGTCACTGTGGTGCTGACCATCTGTTCCGCCATTTTCGTCTGGCGGACGGATTTCAGCCCGCTTTGGGTGCTGGGCGCTGGCGCCATTATCGGGGGACTTACGCTATGATGAGCGAAGGCATCGCGGCACCTGCCTTCCGCGAAGCCGCGCCGCGCGGGCTATGCACGGATTGCGGTGTTTCGCGCTTGGAAAACCCCAAAGCATGCGGTACCGCCTGCCAGTTCATCAAGCCGGATTATCCGCGCCTGGAAGCTGCGGTGCATGGCCGCGCGCGGGACCCGTCGCGCCCGGATGAGCTTCATTTCGGCCCATTCCGGCAAATGCTGCGCGCATCACTGAAACCGCCTCAGCCCGGCGCGCAATGGACCGGCATTACCACGCGCCTTGCGGAAAAGCTGCTGGAAGCGGGCGCGGTGACAGCCGTGCTGACCATGGCGCCGGACCCTGATGACAAATGGAAGCCCGTGCCGGTGCTGGTGACGAAGCCGGAAGCCATGGCCGCCTGCCGCGGCATGCGCATGGGCTATGCGCCGCTGCTGGCACTATTGGAACCAGCAGCAGCCGCCGGCCATAAGCGCATCGCGGTGATCGGCATTCCCTGCCAGGTCTATGCGCTGCGCGCCTTGGAAGCGCAGCTTGGGCTTGAGGCGCTTTACGTCATCGGCACGCCTTGTTCAGACAATACCACCACGGAAAAATTCCATCATTTCCTGACGCTTTTG
>JAPLOJ010000351.1 GCA_026400795.1 Alphaproteobacteria bacterium | reverse complement strand
CGATACCCCGTGGCATCTGCATGCGACCCCTTGGCGAGCGGCACGGCGCTATCCAGCACGCCGCGCGCATAGGCAATTACCTTGGCACCCCGTTCCGGGTCATAGCCCTTGCCCGAAGCCGTGCCGGGGATGGCATCCGTGCCGTAAAGCGCATCATACAGGCTGCCCCAGCGCGCATTGGCGGCGTTCAACGCGTAACGCGCATTGGAAACCGGCACGACAAGCTGCGGCCCGGCCATGGTGGCAATTTCCGCATCCACATCCGTGGTGCCCACCGTCACACTTGCGGGTTCCGGCTGCAGATAGCCGATTTCCTTCAGGAAGGTGGTATAGGCCGCCTGATCAATCGGCTTGGCCGGGTTCGCCTGGTGCCAGGCATCAATCTTCGCTTGCAAGGCATCGCGCTTGGCGAGCAGCGCGGCATTGGTCGGCACCATCTCCCGCAGCGTGCGTTCCATCGCTTCCCAGAAACGCGCAGGCTCCACGCCCGTGCCGGGCAGGGCTTCGGCTTCGATGAAATTCTTCAGAATGGGGGCAACGAAAAGCCCCTTTGATGCAGACATTGGAACGCTCCCAAACAAGGGACGGGTCTTGGCCCGCCCGTAGAATCCGGAGGGTTCCATAAAAGGAAAGGGACGGCGGGGCAAACCGGTCAGGGGCTTGCGGGAAGCTGCGGGCGGCGCGAGGCTAGACCGATAGAAACTGAGGACTGAGGAAACCGCATCATGGCCTATACCCCGCCCCGTCACACTTCCCAGCATTGGCATGTCACGAAGCCTGCCGCTTCTGGCCGCAAGGGCATGGTGGCGTCCCAGGCGCGCGGCGCGGCCGAGGCCGGTGTGGCCATTTTGGAAGCCGGCGGCACGGCGGCGGATGCGGCGGTGGCAACAGCTTTTGCGCTGGCGACGCTGGAACCCTGGAATAGCGGCCTGGGCGGCATTGGCTTCGCGCAGGTGATGGCGCCCGGTGGGGCGGCCGAGACCTTTGACTTCGGTCCGGTTTCCCCACGCGGGCTAAACCCCTCGGCCTACCCCATGACCGGGAAGATGAAGGCGGATATGTTTACATGGCCGGAAGTGCTGGAAGACCGCAATGTGCATGGCCCGCTTTCCTTCGCCATTCCATCCGCCGTTGCGGGCTATATAGAATTGCATGCGCGCCATGGCCGCATGCCGATCAAGGATGTGCTGGCGCCGGCGGTGGCACTTGCGAAGCGCGGACTGGCCCAGGATTGGTTCACCACGCTGAAAGTGGCCAATTCGGCGTCCGTGCTGAAGCTTTATCCAGAATCCGCGCGCATCTATCTGCCGGGCGGGCTGCCGCCTGTGGCGCCCTATCAGGGATCGCCGGGTTTCTTCCCGCAGGGCAATCTGGCCGCGACGCTGGAACGCCTGGCCCATGCCGGCCTCGCTGATTTCTATACGGGCGATATTGCCGCTTCCATCGCTGCCGATTGCAAGGAAATGGGCGCCTTCGTGAGTGCCGAGGATTTGGCGCATTGCAAGGCACGCGTGCTACCGGCGCTTGAAGCGGCTTGGCGCGGCAAGCGGCTTTTCCTGGCCAATGGGCTGACGGCAGCCCCCACCTTGATGCGGGTACTGGATGGCATGCGCGATGCAGATTTCTCAGGCAAGGCGCCTTCGGCGGCTTGGTATGCGCAATTGGCCCGCGTCATGCGCGCGGCCTATGCGGAACGCCTGGCGGGGCTTGGGGATGCGGAACCCAAAGCGGCGGAGTCCTGCACCACCCATCTGACGGTGACGGATAAGGACGGCAGGATGGTAGCCATGACCACCACATTGCTTTCCAGCATGGGCAGCCGCGTGGTGCTGCCGAAATCGGGCGTGCTGATGAATAACGGCGTGATGTGGTTCGACCCGCGCCCGGAAGCCGCCAATGCGCTGGCGCCGGGCAAAAGACCGCTCACGAACATGTGCCCCGTTATTGCTGCCGAGGGTGACAAGCCCGTGATTGCCACGGGCGCTTCCGGTGGGCGGCGCATCATGGCTTCCGTCTTCCAGATGCTGTCTTTTGTTTCCGATTTCGGCATGGAACCGGAACAGGCGGCGCATCATCCGCGGCTTGATGTTTCGGCACCTGAAGGTGTCACCGCCGATATTCGGCTGGGCGCTGAAACACTCGCGGCACTGGCCGCCGAGGATGAAGTGACGGAAGTCGAACACGCGGTGCTGCCAGTCAATTT
>JAPLOJ010000004.1 GCA_026400795.1 Alphaproteobacteria bacterium | reverse complement strand
CACCGGCTTGCGATAGGCGCGACTATGAAGCCTGGTATCAGGGTGATCATGTGCCGGATCGGCTGGGCATACCTGGCTTTCAGCATGCCAGGCGCTATCGCCGCTTGAATGGGCCGCGCGCGGAGTTTCTCACTTTTTACGAAACAGCAACGCCCGCGGTTCTGTGCTCGGCGCCCTACATCAAGCGGCTCGCGGAACCCACGGACTGGACCGCGCGCATCATGCTGCATTTCCGCACCATGTCGCGCAGTATTTGCCGTGTGGCACTGGATGAGGGGCAAAGGGGTGTTGGTGGCTTGCTGGCGCTGATTGCTCATCAAGAAGACCCATCAGCCGCGCTTGAAGCGCAATTGGCGGCGGTGCTGGCGCAACCGGGTGTGACGCGCGTGCGGATATGGCGCGCTGATCCTACCGTGACCGTGCCGAGCCCTGAAGAAAAACTGCGCCCCGGGGGCGATGGGTCCTTCGCCACGATCATCGTGGTTGAAGGCACGAATGCCGAGATGATCAATGCAGCGCTTGCAGCGCAGCGGGTATCGGACTCTGCCAGTTTTTACAGCCTGATTTACGCTTCACCTGAAGCGCCCCAGAAGGACGAAACTCGATGACCACGCGCGCTCTTGCCGAATTTACGGCCGGTATCAAGCCTGATGCTTTGCCGCCAGAAGTCATGCGTCAGGCGGCGCGGTTGGTGCTGGATGCGCTGGGCTGCGCCATGGCGGCTTGGACGGAGGATGCTGAAAAATCCCGCATCGCGCGTGATATCGCGGCACTCTATCCTGGCGCGCCCGGGGCGCATGTGATGGGCACCAAAGGCCCGGCGGTTCAGCCCGCTTTCGCCGCACTGGCCAATGGTATTCTGATCAATGCCGCCGATAATGATGACACACACAAGCGCGCTTTGTTGCATGTGGGTTCCGTTATGGTACCCACTGCGCTTGCTTTGGCCGAAGCACGCGGGCTTTCCGGGCGCGCTATGCTGGCGGCTTTGGTGGCGGGTTATGAAGTTGCCGTGCGTGTCGGCATGGCGGTGATGCCAACGCATTATCGTTTCTGGCATTCCACCGCGACCAACGGCACTTTCGGCGCCGCTGCTGGCGCTGCCCATGCCATGGGGCTGGATGCGGATGGTGTGCAGCGCGCCTTGGGCCTGGCGGGCACGCAAGCAGCCGGGCTGAATACCTTCTTTGAATCCGGCGACATGACCAAATCCATCCATCCGGGCAAGGCTGCGCTGAATGGTATTCTCTCGGCGCAATTAGCAGCGCTTGGTGCCACCAGCCCGCCCGGCATTCTGGAACATCCCAAAGGCTATCTGGCAGCGTTTTCGCTGGAACCGAAAGCGGCTGCGCTGACAGCGGGCTTGGGCACGGAATGGGAAATTCTGCAAAACGGCTTCAAATACTTCCCTTCCATCCTGGCCAGTCATTCACCGATTCAGGCGACCCTTGCCATCGTCGCCAAGCACAAGCCGGACCCGAAGCGGATCGTGTCCATCACCAATGAAACCTATGACACGGTGAAATCGCATTTTTCGAATAAGGATGTCACCACGCTGATGGGCGCGCGGGTTTCCGTGCCCTATTGCATCGCTGCTGCTGCGGTGGATGGTGAATTGACGCAGCGCCAATTCGCCGCCGGGCGTGTGCATGACCCGTTGATCCGGCAAGTGCTGGCGCGCACGGAAGTGGTGCCGGATGCTGAGTTGAATAAGCTCTATCCAGCGAAATTCCCGGCGCGCGTCACCATCACGCTGGATGATGGCACGAAGCTGACGGAAACCGTGCTGTTGCCGAAAGGCGACCCCGGCGCGCCGCTTTCCGACGATGAATTGGAAGCGAAATACCGCGACAATGCAGAACCGCTTTTGGGCAGGGCGGGTGCTATGGCGCTGCGCGACGCGATCTGGCGGCTGGATGGCGCGCCTGATGTGGCGGAGCTGGTGCGCTGCATGCGCCCCAGCTAATT
>JAPLOJ010000221.1 GCA_026400795.1 Alphaproteobacteria bacterium | reverse complement strand
ATCCCACCACCGGCGCGCGCGGTACGCCGATTTATCAAACAACAAGCTTTGTTTTTGATGATGTGGATCACGCCGCATCGCTGTTCAACCTGCATAATTTCGGCCATGTCTATACGCGGCTTTCCAACCCGACCGTCGCGGTTTTGGAAGAACGTGTCGCGAGCCTTGAAGGCGGACGCGCCGCTGTTGCCACCGCTTCAGGCCATGCGGCGCAATTCGTCACCTTCTTCACGCTGCTGGAACCCGGTGATGAATTCCTGGCCAGCCGCAACCTTTACGGCGGATCGCTCACGCAATTTTCGCTCAGCTTCAAGAAGCTCGGCTGGACCTGTCATTTCGTGGACCCGACCGAGCCTGAGAATTTCCGCCGCGCGCTGACGCCGAAATGCAAGGCGATTTTTGTCGAAAGCCTCGCCAATCCAGGCGGTATTGTCGTGGATTTGCGCGCCATTGCAGATATTGCGCATGAAGCGGGCATTTCGCTGATTGTGGATAATACGCTGGCCTCACCTTATTTGTGCCGGCCCTTTGAACATGGTGCGGATATCATCACGCATTCGCTCACAAAATTTCTTGGCGGGCATGGTAATTCGCTCGGCGGGATGATCGTTGAATCGGGGAAGTTCAATTACGCCAATGGAAAGTTCCCGAGTATGGCGGACCCCGAACCCGCCTATCACGGGCTGAAGTTTTACGAGAATTTCGGCGATTTCGCCTTCACCACCAAGGCGCGCGCGGTCGCGCTGCGTGATTTCGGCCCCACGCTTTCACCCATGAATGCCTGGCTGACCATCACCGGGATTGAAACCCTGCATGTGCGGATGGAACGCCATGTTGCCAATGCGCAGCAGGTGGCGGAATTCTTGGCGGGGCATGCGAAAGTTGCTTGGGTTTCCTATGCTGGCTTGCCGACCAGCCCCTTCCATGCGCTCGCCAAGCGCTATTTGCCGAAGGGGCCAGGTTCGGTCTTCACCTTTGGCGTGAAGGGCGGTTTTGAGGCGGGCATTCGCTTGGTGGAAAATGTGCAGCTGTTTTCGCATCTGGCCAATGTTGGCGATACGCGCAGCCTTATCCTGCACCCGGCATCCACGACCCATCGGCAATTGACCGAAGAACAGCGCCAGGCCGCCGGCGCCGGGCCAGATGTGGTGCGGCTTTCAATCGGGCTTGAGGATGCGGCGGATTTGATCCGTGACCTGGATATGGCCTTGGGGGAATAGCGCTGCCCTCAGCGCCATTATTCAAGGCGTGTTTGATGGGGGGTGGGCGCGGCGTGATGCAGCAAGGCGCATGGTATCCGAAAAAGCTATGACGCGCGCGTTATTCGGGATATGGGAATGTCAATCGTCATCCGCGAACCGTATGAAGCAGGAGAGTAACCCCATGCAGATTGGCCGTCGTTCCATTTTTCTTGCGTCCACTGCGCTGCTGGCCGCGCCCGCCTTTGTGCGGACTACATCGGCCCAAACCGCGCCGGCACCGCAGGCGCAGACGCAGGCGCCCGGCTTTTATCGCTTCAAGGTCGGATCCTTTACCGTTACCACCGTGCATGATGGGTTTTTTGCCCGCCCACTGGAAGGCTTTGTTCGCAATGCCCCGCTGGCTGAGGTGCAGGCCGTGCTGCGCGATGCCTTTCTGCCGCAAGACCGATTGGTAATCCCATTCACCGTCACCTTTCTGGATACAGGCCGCGATTTGGTAGTTTTCGATAGCGGCAACGGCGTCACCGCCCCAGGTGCGACCAATGGCCGCATGATCGCAAACATGCGTGCCGCCGGCATTGACCCCGCCAGGGTAACGCGCGTGGTGATGAGCCATTTCCACGGCGATCATGTGAATGGCCTGCTGAATGCCGAAGGCGCGGCCGCCTTCCCCAATGCGGAAGTGATTGTGCCCGAAGCTGAAATCGCCTGGTGGGGCGATACCACCAATGAAACACGCAGCCCCGAAGGACAGCGTGCCAATTTCGCCAATAGCGCGCGGCGCTTAGCGCCTTATGCGGCACGCATGCGCCGCGTGGGTCCGGATAGTGAGGTTATTCCGGGCGTACGGTCCGTCGCGGCTTATGGCCACACACCTGGCCATACCTGCTATCACATCGCCGATGGGGCGGAGCAGATGATGTTCGTGGCGGATACCACGAACCGGCCAGAACTTCTGGCGCGCCGCCCTGAATTTCACATTATCTTTGATTTTGATGCGGTGGCGGCGGAAGCGACGCGTCGGCGCATTTTTGACCGCGTGGCGACGGACCGCATCCGCATCACCGGCTATCATTTCCCCTTCCCGGCGAATGGTTATCTGGCCAAGGAAGGCAGCGGCTACCGCTTCGTGGCGGCGGATTGGTCAAGCGCCGTCTAGTGCATGCGCGCGTCGCATCCGTCACCCGACATGTACTAAACCTTTGTTTGGTCGCATTTCCCGAGTTGCCAAGCGATACCGCTTGGCTTGGAAATGCTCCAGCACTTGATCAAACGTGAAAACTCTCCCCACAGCCGCAGCGGCCCTTTTCATTTGGATTAGTGAAGGTGAAGCCCGCTGACATGGCCTTCACCTCATAATCCATCACCGTGCCAATCAGGAAAAGTGTCGCGTTGCGGTCCACCAGAACTGTAACGCCCTTGTCGGTCACGCTCTCATCACCTGCACTTGGCGCATCCACCCAGGAAAGATCATAGGAAAGGCCAGAACACCCCTTGGTCTTCACGGCGATGCGCAGAAACTTGCCCTGCTCGCCCTTGGCGTAGAGCCCCTTCAGCCGTTCTGCCGCGCCATCGCTTAGCGACATCAGCGGCGGCAAAGCGCGCCTGGCGGGTTTGGCTTCAATGGTTGCATTCATGCCATCACCTCAAAACATATTAAGCGCGAGACGCGCATCTTCGCTCATGCGGGAATGATCCCAGGGCGGGTCCCACACCACTTCAACAAGCACTTCAGAAACGCCATCCAATGCGCGCACCGCCTCATCCACTTGATTCGGCAATTCCTGCGCGGAAGGACATGATGGCGTCGTCAGCGTCATTTCCACCTTCACCTTACCGTCATCGCCAATCTCGATCGCGTAGATCAGGCCGAGTTGATAGATATCCACCGGAATTTCCGGATCAAACACGGTTGAAATCGCGCCAATCACGGCGTCTTCCGTAACGGCCTGCGCGGGCGGCTTCACCTCGCCTTCGGGGGTCCAGGCGGCATGAACGGGTGTTTCGGTCTTAGTGGTGTCGTCACTCACTGCTCGCCTCCTTCGCGCCGGCAAGGGCGGCGTTGAGCGTATGCCAGGCGAGCGTTGCGCATTTCACCCGGCTTGGAAATTCATGCACGCCGGATAACGGTGTCAACCTTTCCATGGCGTCTTCCAGCGAAGCCGCGCAGGTGGGGCATTGGCCCGTCATCGCCAAATCGCGAAAGGCCGTACCGAGCGCCTGCGCTTCCTGCGGCGTTTTGCCCTTCACGGTTTCGGTCATGAGCGAGGCGCTAGCCATGGAAACGGCACAGCCGCGGCCCTGAAACGCCGCATCGGCGATATGGCCATCAGGCGTCATTTTCAGGAAAAGCTCCATGCGGTCACCGCACATGGGGTTATCGCCGCGTGATGTGCTGTCCGCATCTTCAAGTCGGCGGAAATTGCGCGGCTTGCGGCCATGATCCAGGATCACTTCCTGATACAAATCGCGCAAATCGCCGAAGAAATCATTGCCGCTCATGCGAAGAACTCCCGCGCCTTTACAAGCGCCCCAGCGAGGTAATCCACTTCCTCCGGCGTTGTATAAAGCCCAAAGGAAGCGCGCGCCGTGCCCTGTTCCAGACCGAAGCGCGTATGCAATGGCTCCGCGCAATGGCGCCCGGCGCGGATGCAAATCCCGGCGCGGTCCAGCAACGTGGAAAGATCATGCGGATGGGCGTTGTCGAGCGCGAAGGCAAAAACCCCACCACGATCCTGCGCGCGGCCAAGCAGCGTAAGGCCAGGCACATCTGACAGTTTCCGCATGGCATGATCCACAAGCGCGCGTTCATGCGCTTCAATGGCCGGCATGCCGATCGCATTCACGTAATCAATCGCGGCATGCAGCCCAACCGCTTCAATAATGGCGGGCGTACCGGCTTCAAACCGGGCAGGGGGCTTGGCCCAGGTGGATTTTTCGAAGCTCACGCTTTCAATCATGTCACCGCCACCCAGGAAGGGCGGCATGCGGTCCAGATGTTCCAGCTTGCCCCACAGCACGCCAATGCCGGTTGGCCCATAAAGCTTATGGCCGGTGAAACAGTAGAAATCACAGCCAATGGCAGCAACATCCACGCGCCGATGCACCACAGCTTGTGATCCATCAAGCAGCACTTTCGCACCATGCGCATGGGCCAGCGCCACCACACGTTCAACCGGTGTCACCGTCCCCAGCACATTGGACATATGCGCCAGCGCCACCAGCCCCACCTTGCCATCGGCAAGCTTGGCGGCCAGGTCTTCCATATCCAATTCGCCGGAATCCGTCACGCGGCAGACGCGCAAGGGATTGCCGCGATCATCGCGCAGCATTTGCCAGGGCACGATATTGGCGTGGTGCTCAAGCTCGGAAATCAGCACCGCCTGATCCGGGCGCATCACGCCACGGCCCCAGCTATGCGCGACAAGATTGATCGCTTCTGTGCTGTTGCGCGTGAAAACCACTTCCCGCGCATCGGGGGCATTGATGAAGCGCGCCACCGCGCCGCGCGCCGCTTCGTAAGCATCGGTCGCTACTTCGGAAAGCCGATAGGCGCCGCGATGGACATTGGCATAAGCCGTTTCCATGCAGCGCGTCATGGCATCAATCACCGCGCGAGGCTTTTGCGCACTCGCCCCGGAATCAAGAAACACCAGGGGCTTGCCGTGTTGCGGCTGCGACAGGATCGGGAAATCCTGCCTGATGCGATGGACATCAAAGCTCATGATGCCGTCCCATGCCGGACCCACCAGCCATCCACGGCAGCGGTCAGCGCTTCACGCAATACATCATCTTCCAGCCCTTCAAAGGCTTCATGCAGGAAGGCCTGCACCAGCATGGACCGCGCCTGATCCGCCGGCACGCCGCGGGAGCGCAGATAGAACAGGCTATCCGCATCCAAAGCACCGATGGTCGCGCCATGGCTGCACTTCACATCATCGGCATAGATTTCAAGCTGAGGCTTGCTGTCCATTTCGGCGTCTTCTGAAAGCAGCAAAGCCTGGTTCATCTGATAGCCATCGGTCTTTTGTGCTTCGCGCCGCACCAGGATCTTCCCCTGGAATACGCCGCGCGCCTGACCCGCCAAAACGGTCTTGCAGGTTTGCCGGCTGGCGCAATCAGGCGCGGCATGATCCAGCGCCGTGGTGGTATCCACCACCGCCCGGCCTGCCGCCAATTGCGCGCTATTCATGTGGCAGGAAGCCTTGGGGCCGGTCAGCGCCGCATGGATTTCCATGCGCGTCAGCCGCGCGCCGGCAGAAACCGCCATGGTGTCATACCGCGCCTCAGCCGCAATGCGTGCATGGATCATGGAAAGATGAAAGGCGCCTTCGCCTTCCTGCTGCGCGCGCCCATGCGTCAGCACCGCGCCTTCCGCCAGATCAATCTCAAACACTGGATTGTGCAGATATTGCGCGCTGCCACCGATGGCACTTTCCAGCAGAGTCAGCCTCGCACCCGCGCCAAGGCGGATCACATGGCGCGGATGGAAAGCGAAGGGCCGGCCGGGATCAACGGCGATGGAAAGCAGTTCCAAATGCCCGGCATCCACACCCGCCGGCACATCCAGCAACAAGCCATCTTCGAACATCAGCGTATTCAGCGCCGTCATGGGATGTTCGGACAAAGGCGCCAGCGCGCCTAGCATGCCTTCCAGCGCATTCAAATGCTGCGCAACAGAAGCCGCGCGATAGGCAAGCCCATCCAACGCCGAAAGATCGGCGCGAAAGCGCCCATCCACAAACACGGCGCGCACCGCGCAGCGCGGCTTGGGTAGCGTCAACGCGCCGGCAACGGCCGTGAGTGGTTCAGCAAAACCAGCCTGCGCGACAGGCGACAAATCGGTGTATTTCCAAGCCTCAACACGCCGCGTTGGGAAACCGCGCGCCGCCACATGTGCCGCCGCATCCGCCCGCAGCGCGGCAAGCCACGGCAGCCGCGCGCCCGGAAGATGATCCTTCAAGCCCTGATAGCGCGCGAGGAAGCCTGCCGCGCCTGGTTGTGGTGCCGCTGTCACGCCGCGGCCTGGATGGCGCCGTAACCCTGCGCTTCCAGCTCCTTCGCCAATTCCGGCCCGCCTGAACGCACAATGCGTCCGCCCATCAGCACATGCACGCGATCCGGCACGATGTAATCCAGCAGACGCTGATAATGCGTGATCACCAGCGCGGAGAAATCAGGCCCGCGCATGGCATTCACGCCATCGGCCACGATCTTCAGCGCATCAATATCAAGCCCGCTATCGGTTTCATCCAGAATGGCGAGCTTCGGTTGCAGCAGCGCCCTTTGCAGAATTTCATTGCGCTTCTTCTCGCCGCCCGAAAAGCCAACATTCACGCCGCGCTTCAGCATTTCGTCATTCATCGAAAGCGCCTTCATGCGTTCGCGCGCCAGCTTCAGGAATTGCATGGCGTCCAATTCACT